>JAZSMZ010000006.1:0-2655 GCA_045536155.1 Eubacteriales bacterium | reverse complement strand
CTGCGAAGACCGGCGAGATCATGCGAATGGCTCCAAACTTCGATAACAATCAGGCCTACAAGTCGAATCCCGGCGGCCACTATTCTGACGGCATGCTGAAAAGCTTCCTCCATGTATACGAACTGCGGGCAGAGGATATTGCCGATCTGAATCTGCTCTTGGAAGCATGTGCGAAGAAACCGTTCATGGCAGATGTTTGTGAAGTCGGACGTGCCTTCCTGAACAAATACGCATAAAACGATGGCAGCAGAGCAAATCTGCTGCTTTTTTGTTTATCTGCACATTTCCTATTGGTACCATTTATTTTTATATAAAAATCCAAAAAGGAGATTTGACCGAGGGTATTGTACCTTCTTCTTGTTGGTTGTTTCTTTTTGCTGGAAGTTATAGTATAATTGTGAGCAGATACAGAAAGTTTTAGGGAGTTGTACATAGATGAAGCGTGAAGGACAATAGATGCGTTTATTTGCACTGAACTCTTCAAATAATGGAGAGGACTTTGGAGGGTTGGTGAATTTATTCGCACCACATTTCGATATATCCGTCTGAAATACTATCTGCACCACAAAGGCACAAAATGATTCCGCTATGGCGTATGTATCGTCGTCGATACATAAAAAAGGTATATGTGTGTGCTGGGAAATAAGGCCTTTTTGTGTTAGAATATATATGGATAATTTGTGATCGAAAGGAATGCAGGTATGTTAAGCGATAGAATATATTCGATCCGTCAACAATATCATTACTCACAGGAAAAATTTGCCGAAAAATTGGGTGTATCCAGACAAGCTGTTCAGCGATGGGAAAACGGAACCTCTGTGCCGGATATAGGCAGTATCATCAATATTGCGACGACCTTTAATGTTTCCTCCGACTGGCTTATGGAGATTTCCGATCAGCGGACTACCGAAGAGATACGTTTGCGTGAAGTTCCTATCCCCTCATATCATAAGGTTGGAAAGTGGTCATGGAATTCGTATGCTCCTTATCTCATGATCGATTTCAAGCAAGGGCTGAGCGAGGGCAAGGATATTGAACACATGCGGGAAATCGTGACGGCGGTCAGCCGATACAAGCAGGACGAAAATAAGGAAGCTTTGTCCGATGTGTTGTATAAAATGATGTATACAGCGCCTCAGGTGTCGGGATATGCGTATAATGAGCCCGATGATCTGCAAGCCATTCGACTTCTCCGTGTGGAACGCGCAGCTGTAAATCAAAGGAATCTGCCCGAGGAGTCCGTTATTTATAAAAAACTGAAAGGCGCATGGCTGGGACGCGTTTGCGGCTGTATGCTCGGTCAGCCGATCGAATGTATCGGGATCGATGACCTTGCAAAGCTTTTGAAAGCAACCGATAATTATCCCATGCACCGTTATATCACTCACGATGACGTAATGCATCCGATTGCGGAGGAGATCGGCTTTCCTCTGCGCTCCAGAACGTATGTGGATATGCTGAAAAACGGCTTCCCCGGTGATGACGATACCAACTATACCTTTATGGCATCTTCTATTGTAGAAAACTACGGCAGGGATTTTACTTCCGAGGATGTTTGTGATGCATGGATACGCACACAGACGATCAATTGCTATGCAACGGCAGAGAAGGTGGCGTATCGAAATATTGTCGCGCAGTATTCCGTGCCGGATACCGCGATATACAAAAATCCGTTCCGCGAATGGATCGGCGCGCAGATCCGCGGCGATTACTTTGGTTATATCAATCCCGGGGATCCCGAAGCGGCTGCCGAAATGGCATGGCGCGATGCGAGAATCTCTCACGTTAAAAACGGTATTTACGGGGAAATGTTCGTGGCGGCAATGAACGCTGCCGCTATGGTTTGCGATGATGCCGAAACGGTAATCCTTTGCGGAATGTCGCAAATTCCGTCTACCTCCCGCCTGTATGAAAAACTGCAGGGCGTGCTTGATTTTTATCACAGCGGCAGGGATTGGAATGCGTTTTTCAAAGACTTCCAAACTCGATATGACGAATGGGACAAGCATGATGCCGTTCACACCGTATCGAATGCGGAGCTGGTGGCGGCTGCTCTTCTTTGGGGCGGCGGCGACTATTCAAAAACAATTTGTCTTGCCGTACAGTGCGGCTTTGATACAGATTGCAATGGTGCAACAGCGGGTTCCATTGTCGGCATGATGATCGGATGCGATGGCATTGACAAAAAGTGGACAGATCCTATCGGCGGTCTTGTCAATACGCCCGTATATAACAGAGCTGTGCCGATCGATGAATTTGTTTCCATGATGATGCGTCATATGAAAACAAACTGATTATTTCGGCTGAATTGAAAAAATCCGAATCTTATCACACGATGATGAGGTTCGGATTTATCTTTGTTAACTGCACCAAAAGGAACGCGATCATAACTATTTAGATTCTTTTCACATTGTGATAAATGGTATTATTATCAAAATTCTGTTCCTCTCACACTCCAATACGGTGGCTTTTCCTTTAGGTTATCGAGTCGATAAGTTGACAAATTTAACACATCATCGAATGAACGAATTGATTTTGTTGCACCTGAATAATTACTTGGGTCATGCTCTATTGTACATTTGACTTTTGCTATACTTTTAATAGAGCCTGTAGTAAATGCTGCCATAGATGAACAAATAAATAAAACTCTATCTC
>JAZSMZ010000146.1:0-3552 GCA_045536155.1 Eubacteriales bacterium | reverse complement strand
GCCTCCGACTTACCGTCGCGGCTTTTCATACTTTGAATTAAGTTAAATATTGCAGTGCTCTGCGATGTATGCATCCATGCGGTCGAGAAGCTTGCGATCCAGCTTGCCCTCGATGTGCTCGCGGATCTCGGCAACCGTTACAATGGGGTGAACGGTGATGCCGAACTCGTCGTAGACTTCTTTTACTGCGGTCTTGCCCGACGCTGTTCTCTCCATGCGGTCGACCGAGATGATCATGTCGGTAAGGGTTACCTTTGCGGCATCGCGCAAAAGCGGAACGGTTTCGCGGACAGCGGTACCTGCGGTGATAACGTCCTCGATTATAACGACGTTGTTGCCGTCAACGGGAGCGCATCCGACAAAGGATCCGCCCTCACCGTGATCCTTTGCTTCCTTGCGGTTGAAGCAATAGGAAAGGTCGAGATCATATTTGCGGTAAAGAGCCGCGGAAGCGGTTGCAACAAGGGGGATTCCCTTGTATGCGGGGCCGAAAAGCAGGGTGTTTTCGTCTGCCTTTATGTTGGCCTTAAAGCAATCTGCATAGTATTCGCCGAGGCGGTTTAGCTGTGCACCGGTGCGATATTTGCCTGTGTTGATGAAATAGGGCGAGCGGCGTCCGCTCTTAAGAGTAAAATCGCCGAAGGTCAGTACGTTAGATTCGATCATAAAGTCGATAAAGCCGGCTTTGTAAGCATCCATTTTGATGTATCCCCCTTTGTTTTTTTATCTTATTTGTTGTAGTAGTTGATAAGGCAGCCGGCGAGGATTATCTCTCTTTCCTCGTCGGTGAGGTTGCCCAGCTTTAACTTGAGTTCGCTCTTTTCGCCGCTCGGCTTTACAACGTAGGCGTCGATGGTCTCTCTCTTGTCGGCGACTGCCTTTTTGATGTCGCAGAGCAGGATGTGATCTCCCACCTCGAAATCGGGCATACCGTCGCAGAGGAGAGGGAGCATACCCCAGTTGATGAGGTTGGAGCGGTAGCGCTTGGTGGCGTATTCAATGGCGATGTTGGCAAGTCCGCCGAGCACGCGCTGGCAGGATGCGGCCTGCTCGCGCGCAGAGCCGTCACCGGGCTTGATTGCGAAAACAAGGCTTCCCGTTGCAACCGAGCCGGAAATGAGGGTGTCTGCCGTTGCCTTTACTGCCTCGGGCAGGTTTTCATAGGGGGCATTTGCCGCCTTTGCGCGTCCGACGTATTCGGGATCCTTTCTCGAAAGGGTGAGCTCGGCAAGCTTCAAAGGATTTGAACGGTAGGAGGACGATTCACCCGAGGGGATAAGCTCGTCGGTGGTGGTTACGGGATCGGTGATATAAGAGCATACCGACAAAACGAGGTTGTCGGCAAGAGCGTTCATCTTCGGCCAGCTTGTGATGTTGGGACCGTAGACGAGCTCCTCGCTCGCATCAGCCTTGCCCCAGCCGTTGTAAACGCGGTTTTTGTATACGGTATCGTCGAAATCGTATTCGGGAATGTCGTAGTTTGTGTCAAAATCAAATGCGGAGGTCAGAATACCGCCGTTGCGTGCGGTTGCGGCGATGGAGCGCGCGTCCATGAGAGCGACCGATGCACACTGACCCGACGCGGGCTTCGAGCCTTCGCGGTTGGGAAAGTTGCGGGTGGAATGGCGAATGGAAAGACCGCCGTTGGAGGGTACGTCGCCTGCACCGAAGCAGGGACCGCAGAATGCGGTGCGCAACGTAACGCCGGCGCCCATAAGATCAGCGGCCGCACCGTTGCGGACAAGCGCCTGGAATACAGGCTGGGATGCGGGATACGCCGAGAGGGCGAATGCCGAGCATCCGATGGACTGACCGCGCAGAATGGATGCGGCGGCGCAGAGGTTGTCGTAGATACCGCCGGCACAGCCTGCGATAACGCCCTGATCGACACGGATGCCGTTTTTTGTGATCTTGCTGCCGAGTCCGAGAGGGGTGAGTATGTCGGCGGCATTTTCGATGAGGGTTTTTACGGTGTATACGTTGGAGGGGTGGTAGGGCAGAGCGATCATCGGCTCAACCTTGTCCAGATTTACGGTGACCATGCCGTCGTAGTAGGCAATGCCGTTGGGCGCGAGCTTTTTGTAGTCGTCGGGACGGTGGTGCTGAACGAAATAGTCGCGGGTCTTGTCGTCGGTCATCCAGATCGATGACAGGCAAGCGGTCTCGGTGGTCATAACGTCGATGCCGTTTCTGAACTCGATGGGCAGACGTGAAACGCCCTCGCCCACAAATTCGAGCACCTTGTTTTTAACGTAGTTGTTGTTGTAAACGGCGCCGATAATTGCAAGTGCAACGTCCTGCGGACCAACTCCGGGACGGACATCACCGGTGAGATTTACCGCGATTACCTCGGGCATATCGACGTCGTACGTGCGGGAGAAAAGCTGCTTTACAAGCTCGGGACCGCCCTCGCCGATGGCCATCGTGCCGAGAGCACCGTAACGGGTGTGGCTGTCGGAGCCGAGGATCATCTTGCCGCATCCGGCCATCATTTCTCTCATGTAAGAGTGAATGACTGCCTGGTGAGCGGGAACGTAGATTCCGCCGTAGTGCTTTGCGGCACTCAGACCGAATACGTGGTCGTCTTCGTTGATGGTACCGCCTACCGCACAAAGACTGTTGTGGCAGTTGGTGAGCACGTAGGGGATTGGGAATCGCTCAAGATCGCCGAGCTTGGCGGTCTGAATGATTCCGACGTAGGTTATATCGTGAGAGGCGAGCGCGTCAAAGCGGATCTTTAACTTTTCGTCGCTGCCCGATGTGTTGTGGCTCGAGAGAATTCCGTAGGCCATGGTGTTCTTCTTGGCCTCGGATGCGGTGATGGATGCGGGAGCATTTTCGATGACGGTAAGACCGTTTTCGATAAATACGCCTCCGTTTGAAAGCTGGATCATTTGGGTGTTTCCTTTCGTCGGGGGATTTACAAAATTACAATGGGATAATTATACGACAAATATCCGAAAAAAGCAATACCTACAAAGAATATAAATAACCGAACAGTGAAAGATTTTTTTCGGAAAAATCGTATGGCGGAGTGACAGAGAGAAAAATCATGCGAAAACACAATGCAAGCATGATAATTGCAAAAATCGAGCATACGATCAGTATCCTTTTTTGGTTTGGACCTTTTGAAAAAAGCTCTTTTGCTTTAACGATCAGTCCAAGCATTTTGTCTTTTATCTTTTTCATATACATTCTCTTGAAAAATTCTCATAAAAAATGAAAAAATGATTTTTTCGTCTGCATCACGCCTCTGACAGCTTGCATACGGCAGCTGTATAATGATATTATACTTCGAAATTGTTGACATTTCAAGCCAATATGTGACGTATGTATAAAAATTACATGATTTTTCTTGTAATTTTTCGGAAATTTTGCACTTTCTCTTGTTTTTTTGCACAAGGTGTGCTATAATGCCTATATATAGTTTAAAATACCCCGAAATATTGGAAAAAACAAGAAAAAGAACAAATCTTTAGGAGGATTCCAAAATGAAAAGAAGACTCATATCATGGCTGCTTGTGTTGACCTTTGTCATCGCGGCAATCCCGG
>JAZSMZ010000058.1:0-16929 GCA_045536155.1 Eubacteriales bacterium | reverse complement strand
CATACGGAGGTTGACATCGCCAACGCCCTCGATGGTGAGTCCTACCGAGTTTTCACCGGGATCGAACACACCGTCCTTGCCGGTGCAATCATCCTTAAAGAGAAGCAGGCAGTTGCCGTTGGGCAGCTCGTATACGTTTTTGGTTTTTCCGGTGTAAAGCAGTTTCTTTTCCATAGTGGAAATCTCCTTTTATATTCACAAATTTTTGAACGAACGTAAGTGCCTTGGGGCAAGATTTGTTTTGAAAAAACACTCACCCATTATGACATTTTTATTATACTACAAAATCACGCATTTTTCAATATATTTGATAAAAAAACAGGAGCTCAACAAAAACATTTTTTGGTTTGAGCCTGACGGCTGTTATTACGATCCTTTGACGCCATATGCGTATAAGCACGATCGATCCAGCTCCACGTCGTTCATATTGATCGCTTTGATCTCAGGCTCGTCATAGGTCGTGTAATAATAGATCCCCATATCCATATTAAGGTGTCCGTTTCGTTTTGCTTTGAAAATGGGAGGACTCGAATAACGAGCGGTAGTGAATTGACCGTCATGTGGACGGTCAAGAGCCGCGAGCGACCAAGCCGCGCAGTTCGCGGCGCGACCGAGTCCTGTCACTTTGTATCTAAAGACGGACATTAGCAAGGAATCATCTTGAATTTTGACGAAACACATGATATAGTTATTACATCAATATCGAAATGAGGTGGGCATTGTGGCAGAAAAGAAAGAAAAGCAATATGTGAGCGATAATGCTCGACTTATGGCTGAATGGGATTGGGAGAAGAACCGTGTAATCGGACTTGACCCAAGCAATCTTGCACCGAAAAGCAATAAAAAAGCTTGGTGGAAATGTTCCAAAGGTCATGAATGGGAAGCTGTTATTGCTTCAAGAACAAAAGGACATGGTTGTCCATATTGTTCAGGGCGGTTTGCTACAAAAGAGAATAATTTAGAACTCAAAGCTCCTTGGTTGGTTAGTGAATGGCATCCAACTAAAAATGGCGATTTGCTGCCCAGTATGATAAGTCCTTATTCGAAGAAGAAAGTATGGTGGAAGTGTGAAAGAGGTCATGAGTGGCAAGCATCTGTAAGCAACCGCACAAAAGGTCGAGGCTGTGCAAAGTGTTCCTCCGAACAAAAAAGTTCTTTCCCAGAGCAGGCGCTTCTATTTTATCTTGGGAAATACTATACGGTTGAAAGTCGTGTAAAAATAGCTGGATGGGAACTCGATCTATATTTGCCTGATTATCAAATCGGCATTGAATATGATGGTGTGGTATATCATTCCAAAGATTTTCTCATAGAAAGAGAAAACCGCAAAAACAAGGCTTTCAGTGAAACGGATCTTGACCTTATCCGAATAAAGGAGAACTACGAAAAGGAATGTGTCGAAGATCAAACCGTGTATTTCGTCGTAGACCAATCATATAAGAATTTTCCACATAGCATTGAAATGCTTATCGAACTGCTGAATAAAAAAACAGGCAAAACAATTACACCACTTATTGACATAGAGGCCGATCGTATTGAAATTATGTCCCAGTATATGAGGATAGATAGGAAAAATAATTTTGCCGAACGATATCCTGAATTGGTTTGCTTATGGAATTATGAAAAAAACGCGGGATTACGACCCGAAAACTTTCGCTATATGAGCAACCGGAAAATATGGTGGAAATGTTCCCGATGCAACGGCGAGTGGCAAGAATCAGTAATCAATGTGGCAAAGGGGAATAGATGTCCATATTGTTCTGGTCACAAGATTCTGATAGGTTTTAACGACTTAAAAACATTGAAGCCGGAAATTGCACTTGAGTGGGACTATGAAAAAAACAAAGGCATTTCGCCGGATGAATTTACAGTAGGAAGTTCAAGATATGTGTGGTGGAAATGCAAAAATGGTCACAGTTGGAAAGCGCAAATTGCAACTCGCAGCAAACAATGCCCGTATTGCACTGGCAGACACCGCGAAAAGCCTTTAAATAATGCGCAATGGATGGAAAAATATCGTTTTGCAAAGGAATTTTTTGAAAATTTCGGACATTCAGATGTTCCTGCAAAGTATATTTGTGATAACGGATTACAATTAGGAATGTGGATACGCACTCAACGAGTTTCTAAAAAGAACGGAACTTTAACGGAAGAAAGAGAACAACTATTAAATGAAATTGGAATGAAGTGGCAACTGCAACGGGGTGCAAGGAAAAAGAGCAAAAGTTCTAAATAACCGTTTTTAATCTTCCTTCTTTGTTTACTCCCCACCAACCATTGAGGGCGCCTTAGTCGGCGCCCTCTTTTTTATTATGCTTTTCTTTCCATTCCTACTTTTTCAGCACCTGCTTTATCGTCCAAAGCTGCAGCCGCTTCGGCAAAACGTCAAGCATCAAAAGCAACGGATTGCGGTTTATGGCGTAGGCAAAGCGTGTAGAGCGCTTTTTCAGTATATGTACCACCTTATCGGCGATCCTTTCGGGTCTTATGCACCTTGCCTCAACCCTTTGCACTATCCGTCTGAAGCGCTCGGCATTGCACGAATAGAGCGCGGTCTTTTCGCAAAAATGACCGAGTGCATCGGTCGAAACGCCGAGCATACCCGTATCGACCGCACCTGCGCGCAGAACGCAGACGTCGATATTCTTTAGCTGAAGCTCCATTCGAAGCGAATAGGCATATTTATCGAGCGCGCTCTTGGTAATGGCATAAACACCTGTAAAGGGCAGCGGATCGAGAGGCGCAAGCTCGCTTGTGGTGATAATAATTCGCGAATTCGCGCAAAGCAGGGGCAAAAAGGTCCTGTTTACCAAAAAAACGCCGCCGAGATTGATCTTGAAAATGCGCTCAAAATCGGCGCCGTCCATCTCGACAAGCGAATCGAGCATATAAATACCCGCGAAATGGACGATCGCGTCGAGCGAATCGGTTATTCCCCGAATGCGCTCAAACGCGCCTTTGACGCTGTTTTCGTCGCAAAGATCGGCCTCGATCGGTATCACGTTTTCGCGCTCTTCGCCCGATTTGACGTCAAGGGCGAAAATGCGGTATCCCGCTTTGGCGAGGGCATCGACCGTTGCCCTTCCCATGCCGCCGAATGCGCCCGTTACAAGTATGGATTTTTTCATCGTACAGCTCACCACATCTTCATTCCGTATTTTTCGAGGTCAACTTTTCCGTTTACAACCTCAATGCCGTCCTTTTCAAGGCGGCGCTTTTGTTCATCGGATCCTCCGAAAACGAAGGCGTCAGCCAGTTCTCCGCGGCTGTTTACCACGCGGTAGCAGGGATACTTTTCGCCGTCGGGATTATCGTGCAGCGCATTGCCGACTGCCCTCGCCCATCCTTTATTGCCAAGCATCGCCGCCAGCGTGCCGTATGTTACGACCTTACCCTTCGGGATAAAGATGAGCAGCTCATAGAGCGCCTGCTTGTCAAATCTATTTTTCATTAAGGCTCCATCCGCAATCGCCGTGATATATCATCTGACGCGTCATTCCGCCGTCGATGCAAATATTCTCGCCTGTGATAAACGATGCCATGTCGGAGCACAGATAGAGCACCATATTGGCAATATCGGGCGGATTTCCCACTCTGCCTGCCGGCTGCTGGAATGCATCGGGACCCTTGTATACGGTGTAATTGTTATCTATCCAGCCGGGCGAGACCGAATTTACTCTCACCCTTCCCGAAAAGCTGACCGCGAGTGCGTGGGTAAGGGCGGTGATCCCTCCTTTTGCGGCGGGGTAGCTCTCGGTCTGCTCTTGGCTCATTCTGTCACGCGAGGAGGATATGTTTACTATGCTCGCGCCCTTGGCAAAATGCTCCGAAAACAGCTTTGCAAGGTAAAAGGGAGCAGTCACGCCCACCTTCAGGGCATATTCGAAATCCTCGTAGCTGCAGCTGTCGATACCGCACATTTTGGGCGGCGCATTGTTGATGAGAAAATCGACGCGCCCGTATTTGTCGACGACCTTTTTGGCAAAGGCCTCGAGGGTGCTCTTATCTGCAAGATCGCCCGTAAAGAAATCGTTTTCGGTCACGTCGATAAGGCAGACGTGTGCGCCTGACAGAGCAAATTTTTCGCATATGCATCTGCCGATGCCGCTTTTGCCGCCCGTTACGACGGCTACTTTGTCTTTAAAATCAAACATCATTTTTCCTCTCGTTTGGTTATTTACTTGCCCAATACGCTAACCGATATCGAAACGCGATTTGCTATATATTCGCGCACGCGCGATGCTGTATCCCGGTCGAAAAATTCCGAGTTGGTGTATGCCGACTCGCGTCCGAGCGCGCGGGATTTTGATATTCCCAGCGGATGATAGGGCTCAAGCTCGATGCTTTCGATACAATCAAATCGGTTTGCCAACGACGCGATCCCATCAAAATGATGCTCGGTCAAATTGACGTCGGGGATAAGCGGACAGCGCAGTATCACTCTCGCGCCGGCATCGTTTAAAATCGCGAGATTTTCGACGATCGGCTTATTTGAAACGCCCGTATATTTTTGGTGAAGATCGTCGTCGGTGATCTTCCAATCGAAGAGGAACAGATCGACTGACGGGATCAAATTTTTGATGATCTCGCTCTTGCACCAGCCGCTCGTTTCGATGCAGGTGCCGATCCCCTCGCGCTTGCACGCGCTCAAAAGCGCCTCGGTGAATTTCGGCTGTGCGGTCGGCTCGCCGCCCGATACCGTCACTCCTCCGCCCGATTTTTCGTAGAACACGCGATCGGCAAGGATTTCAAAAAGTACATCATCCACCGTCTTTACTCCGCCGATCTTTTCAACCGCCTCGTAAAAGCACTCTTTTGTGCAATCGCCGCACTTTTGGCAGTGTGTTCTGTCAAAAATATGCTCACCGTCGGGCGAAAATGTATGTGCGCCCGTCTCGCATACTCTTGCGCACGCGCCGCATGATACACATCTGTCGGCGCGAAACATGATCTCTCCGTCCGTATCATGTGATTCGGGATTGTGGCACCAGGCGCATCGTAAAGGACATCCCTTCAAAAACACCGTTGTTCTTATGCCCGGACCGTCCTCCACCGAAAAATGCTGGATGTTGAATATTCGCCCTGTAACGGGCCCGTTTGCTGTCTTCATGCTTTTCTCTTTATTCAAACAGTGTGCGCGCAATTACCGCGTCCTGAATTTCGCTTGCGAGCTTATGGAAATACTCTGAATAGCCGCCGACTCTCACGATAAGATCGCGATGGCTGTCGGGATCTTTTTTTGCATCGAGCAATGTTTTGCGGTCGACCGCCGTGATCTGAAGCTGGCTTCCGCCAAGCTCAAAATACCCCTCGACCAGCGCACGCAATACCTCTGGAGTATATTTTCTCGTAATTGAAAGGTTTGTTACCGCCATACCGTAAATGTCCTTTTGCTCGTAGCAGGCGGCATCGGCAAGCATGACCGTCGGTCCCTTTATTGCCTTACCGTTTACAGCCGCTATCGAATCGGCCGTTATCTCGCACGCATATCTTCCGTCGGGCGTGGCACCTACCGACATTCCGGCATAATAATGCCGCACAAACTGATGGGCCGTAGGGAAAAATCCAAGCCCGAGATCCAATTTCCCTGTCAGGTAATGCTCATAAAAGCGGGTGGTAAAATCCTTTACGAGAGCTCGTACTCTCTCGTCACCCGTTCCATACGCGGGACATCTTCTAAGTTCGGCAAAGAAAGCCGGATTTTCTTCTTTGAGAAGAGTCAAAAAGCGCTCGGGAGTATATCTCTTTTCTTCATAAACCAGATAGCGGATCGCCAGAAGCGAATCGATGGTATTGGGAATACCGCTGTCCGACGGAACCGCATAGGTATAACGCGCACCGCCCTGATACCAGCCCTTCCCGTTGTCTATACAATCGTCGATGAAAAGCGAGCGGATCGGCGAAAAGCACATGACGGCATTCCTATTCCAATATGAATTGATATACGCCATTTGCTCGTCCTGCTTTATGCGCAAAAAAGCATTGAATTTTTCGTAAAACTCTTCAAAGGTTTTACTTTGCGAAAGCATTTCGCACATATATTTTTCAAATATACGCAAAACGTTGATGTCGACGTCGGTTCCGCCGGCGCAGGTCATGCCCGCAAAAGACGTTTCGGTACATCCTCCGCCCGCAAACTCAAGCGAATCCGCCTGTGTTATATGGGGTATACGTTTTTTCAAACGCTGCTGAATTGCTTTTTCATTGTAAAAGGCAGGCTGTCCCCCGCCCTCAAGCACTCGCTTTGACGCAAGCGCCCACAGATCATCGGGCATTTCATCGGCAACGCGAAGCTCAATAAGCGGGCGTGCCATTCCTGCCGATGCCTCAAGGGCCTGATAAGTAATGCTGTTATAATCAGGGCCGAGGGTAATGCTCCATCGGTCATGATCCTGTATATTGCAAAACAGGCATCTGAGATATTCTCTTATGTCCTCCCCCTTGTAATAGGGTTCCAAAATAGAATCAAGACGTCCGATATTATCCCAATCGTCGAGCGAAAGGCAGAAGTTGAGTGAAACTATAGCTTCGTATATATTGGTTGCAGGCGAAAAGGGAACGACCTTTAATGCATCGATGAGCATTTTTGGGGCACCCATTCCCTCAATCGACTCGAGAGCTCGGCGATGGTAGGTGCGGATGCCCTCGATCAAATCGAGCAAGCCATTGCGGAAATCGCTCTCTTTTTTTGCAAGCAGGCGCTCCTCATAGCGATTAATACCCTCGCGGAGTATGCGCTTATAATTGAGCATGCTGTGATGCCATGCTCCGGCATAGCTGAAGCGCAGGCTATAATCGTACATTATCTTTGCGGCACCGACGTCCTTGCTTTCGAGCCTATTCCAGTCCACCCAAAAAACACGCGCATGATTGGGAACAACGCTCATCGTATCCGTTTCGGGTGAAAGTCCGGATGGGAAGAGAGGCGAATTAGCTTGATAAACTATCGGCACGTTTTCAAAATAGCGGCGGTATCCGCGGCAATATGTGAGCTCTATCGGGCCGTCCGGGTATTCCAAAAGGCCTGCCGCCAAAGGCTCGTCTATATCAAAAAAAAGCTGTACTGTCTCGTTCATGATCAAATCTCCATTGGTTGAGTGTATTGTTTTATCTTATCTTGATGAAAATATCAATCGTTTACCTTTATTATATCCCACGGGGTAATGATCCCCTGCAGCTTTTCGTCGGCTCTTCCGCTTGCCGTAACGAAGGCGATGCCTATCCGGCTTCCCTTTTCAAAAGCCTGCTCGATCATGTCCTCAAGCTCCCAAACGTAAAGAGAAGGTCTGACGAAAACGAACGATTCCGTTTCGCGGTCGGTTACCGAAAGGTTCTCTTTGATATCAAATAGTGTAAGTCCGTTGTCTTTTGCCACGTCCTTTCCCTCGGCAATACAGCAAAACACCGAATTTTCGTTGAATACTCCGATTACAACACCGTTGTCGTCCAAAACGGGCACATCGGTGTATGCCTTCTCCTTCATGACCGCCACCGTTTCGGCAACGCTGTCGCTCATCTTTCGCCAATATATATTCTTGAATTTAACTTGAATATGGTGGCATTTCGGCAGATTTACAATACTCTTTGTCAGCTCTTCGATAAAATTGATCATCGCATCGCTCGGCTCGACCGCAAACTCGTTGTTGATCTTCTTTTCGTGCACCAGAAAGTTTCTTACCTCCTGGCAGTAGCGGATCTCGTCTTCAAACTTTTTGTATTTCGTCTTATCGGTCAGATATCGCGAGATAGATTCGGCTCGTTTGAGTCCGTATGTCTTTCTTACCGCCTTTTCGAGGTTTTTATATTTTTCCAAAAACATTTCGGAATTGCCCATAACACTCAGCATATCGTTTTCCTTTCCTTTAAAACAAACAAAACAAATAAAACAATTAAAGCAATCTAAACTGATTTTTTTCAAATTCGATCAGTCCATCGTCTCTCATCTTGCAAAGCTCGTTTGACATGGCGCTTCTGTCCACCGACAGAAAATCGGCAAGCTGCTGGCGATTGAAGGGTATTGAAAAGCTTGCGCTATTCTGGCGCTCCGCCTGCTCGGAAAGGTATGACATCAGCTTTTCGCGCGTGCTCCTTTTCGATATGTGTCCCAGCTTCTGCACAAGCACACGGTTTTTCTCGGACAGAGCATAAAACAGATTCTGCACTACCATCGAGTGAAAGCGGCAGGATGCCGAACAAACTGTGGTGATCCTTTTTACATTGAAAAATATGACCGTGCTGTCCTCAAGCGCGACAACGTCATTCAAAAGCGCACCGCTTTCGGGCGCGATATATGCTTCGCCGAACATCTCACCCACAGAAATCCTGTTGACAATGTCACGATTGCCCCAATAGTCGTCCCTTTGTATATGAAGCTCACCCGAAAGAAGCACCGTTATCTGCCCGATGTGCTCGCCGCCACGAAAGACATATTCGCCCTTTTTAAATTCACGTACCGACGCGTCAAGGCAGGAAAGCATCGATTCGATATCCTCTTCGGATATCCCCGAAAACAGCTTCGTTCTTTTTAAAATCGGAATATATTTTTTCATAATCTTCTCATTTCGTTGTAAATACAACAGACTTATTGCTTTTATTATAATATAATAGTATCGTAAAGTCAAGATAATATCAAAGGAGATTATTAAAATGATCCGTAAAATTATAAAAATCGATGAAGAAAAATGCAACGGCTGCGGTGCCTGCGCCACCGCCTGCCATGAGGGAGCTATCGAGATGGTAAACGGCAAGGCCAAGCTGGCACGTGAGCATTACTGCGACGGACTCGGCGACTGTCTGCCCGCATGCCCAACGGGTGCCATTTCATTTGAAGAGCGCGAGGCTCCCGCCTACGACGAGGCCGCCGTTTTGGCATCCAAGGCAGCAAAACAGCCTGCCGCAAAGCTCCCCTGCGGATGCCCCGGTACGAATTCGAAGACGATCAAGCGTGACGAGTGCCCCTCTGCTACCACAGGCGCGCCCGCGCAGAGTCAGCTTTCACAGTGGCCGGTCCAGATCAAGCTTGTGCCCGTCAATGCCCCCTATTTTTACGGCGCAAATCTGCTCGTCGCCGCCGACTGCACCGCCTATGCCTACGGCAATTTCCACAATGAATTTATCCGCAACCGCATAACGCTTATCGGATGTCCCAAGCTTGACGATGTCGATTACACCGACAAGCTGACCGCAATTATCGCGAACAATAATATCAATAGCGTGACCGTTGTGCGAATGGAGGTTCCCTGCTGCGGCGGCATTGAAAATGCAGTAAAACGTGCGCTTATGGCAAGCGGAAAGTTTATCCCGTGGAGAGTGGTTACGGTTACGACAGACGGACGGTTGATAGACTGAAAATAAAAAGCGAGGATTACGGTCTGCACGGCGTAAATTGAATTTTAATTTACCGCTAACTGTGCACGCCGTTTAGCCTCGCTTTTTTATCTTATCTTAAATTTTCTCGCAAAGGTGCATTTTTTGCACAGAGATTCAACCATCTTGCCATTTTTAAATCCGTTTTTCATCGCTGTTGCTCTGTCATAAGACATTATATCGGCAAAATCGCTTTCAAAGATGTTGCCCAAAGGGATCTCGCCGTTCGAATCGAGGCAGCAGGGCACCACCGTGCCGTCAGCGAGGATCGCCGCCTGATTTGACAGCGCGTAGCAAAAGCCCTCGTCTTTATCCTCGGCCTTACTGCTCGACGGCCAGGTGAAAACGCCGTCGTATTCGAGGAAGGTGTTTTTTGCAATTCGGTATCCGCGCACTCTTTTCTGCCATTCGCCGCCAAAGAATGAATGCAGACAGCTCTCGATACGCCCGTTTTGCGAATTTTTGCCCAATCCCTCATCGCTGTCGCCGTTCCAGAGTCGGAATACGACGTATATCCCTCTCTCGCTCGCCGCCTTTGCAAAATCGCAGGCCGATTTGAGGTAATCGTCATAGTCGGTAATACCGTTTCCCTCGGGAGCGTGCAGAGAGATCGACACCTTATGCACCGATTCGAAATTATCAAGAATAGTATCTCCTCGCCCATAAAGCAAGGTACCGTTCGTGGTAATGCACACGGGAAGTCCCTCAGATCCCGCGATTTTGAGCATCGCATCAAGCGACGGGTGCAAAAGGGGCTCGCCCATGACGTGCAGATATATAAATTTTGTGTGTCCCTTGAGCTTTCGGCAGACCTCGGCGAACTCGTCTTCGCTCATCTGCCGCTTTTTGCGGACAGTGCCCTGGCAAAATGAGCAGTCAAGGTTACATATATTTCCTATTTCAACGTAAATTCTCTCAAGCATATCTGTCCTCATTGTTTTGTTCTACAATAAAATATACTATAAAGAGCTCTTAATGTCAAGCGTTTGCATTTTTCAGCAATAATTATCAAAAGGTGATTGAATATTTCTGTTTTTTGTGATACAATGAGATTTGTATACGACGTATCACAAAGCAGAAAGGAATTTTCAGTTCTATGAACGCACCCTATTTGGTTACGAGCAACAAAAAGATCAATACTGCATACAGATTGGCCGTTTCAACACTGGCCGCGAATATACTCCCCTTCAAGGACGGCATTCTCACCGAAGAGCGTCCGGTTATGATTGCCGGACTCGGATACACCACTCCCTGGACCCGCGATGCATCTATCAACACCTGGAACGCGGGCGGACTTGTATGCCCCGATGTCGCACTCGATACCTTAAAATCGGTCGTCGGCAAAAACGAAAAGGGATATTTCATCGACGGTGAGTATTGGGACAGAATAATCTGGACTGTTGGCGCGTGGTATCAGTACCTCTACACGGGCGACAAGGAATTTTTGGCTTTGGCATACGAGGCTGTATGCAATTCGCTTGAGCATTTCGAGCTCACCGAGTTTACCCCCTCTCTCAACCTCTTCCGCGGTGCCGCCTGCTACGGCGACGGCGTTGCCGCTTACCCCGACATCTATGCAAGCCACGGCATGAGCGGTATCATCGAATTTTCAAAGCGCAACCGCGAGCATTGTGTCGATACCGGCGTGGGCATTCCGATGCACACTCTTTCGACCAACTGCCTTTACTACTATTCCTACGTGCTCGCCGACAAGATGGCAGCTGAGCTCGGCAAAGAAGCAAAATACGCCGAAAAGGCCGAAAAGATGAAAAAGGCGATAAACGAGGTGTTCTGGGACAGCGAGCGCGGCAACTACCGCTACATGCATGATCAGTTCGGCGGATGCGACCATCTCGAGGGCATGGGACTTGCCTTTGCGATCCTCTTTGACATCGCCGACGACGAACAGAAGAAAGCGATCCTCAAAAACACACCCGTCAGCGCACACGGTATAACCTGCGTTTACCCCAGCTTCAGCCGCTACGACACTGCCGACGGCATGGGATTCGGACGTCACAGCGGTACCGTTTGGCCCCACGTCCAGGGCTTCTGGGCGGATGCCGCCGCAGTCAGCGGCGACGTTGAAAAGTTCGATTACGAGCTTCGCTGCCAGACCGAAAACGCAGTTAAATATTATCAGTTTGCAGAGCTGTATCACCCCATCACCGGTGAAATCTACGGCGGACGCCAGGAAGATAAATGTAAAGGTATCCGCGAGTGGGATTCGGAAAATGTCCAGACCTGGAGCGCAACCGCTTACCTGCGCAACATCTACATGGATCTCTTCGGTATGAATTTTTCCACCGAAGGAATCACATTCAATCCCGTGGGAAGCTCGCTTGCAGAGAGCGCCGAGCTGAAAAATCTGTTCTACCGCGATGCGGATATTACAGTTAAAATGAGCGGCAGCGGCACAAAGATCGCTTCGTTCAAGATCAACGGCAAGGAGAGCGCCCCCTTCGTTTCAAAAGACACAAGCGGAAAAGTGCTCATTGAGATAGAAATGGCAAAATAAAAAAAATCAAGGCCCGATGACATCATCGGGCCTTTTTTGTTGACTTACGAGAAGGTGAAATATTTCTCCGAATACTCGCCGTATTTTCTGCGGTAATCCTCGCTCTCTTCACGCATCATCTTGAGCGATTCGTGGATATTCATCTTATTCGATACCGAATCTATAACTCCGGCGGCAATATTGGAGCAATGGTCGGAAACGCGCTCCATATTGGTGATAAGATCGCTCCAGACAAAGCCTGCCTCAATGCCGCATATACCCTGACGGAGTCGCTCGATATGCTGCGAGCGCAAGAAATCCTTGAGCTTATCGATGACCTGCTCGAGAGGCTCGACGGAGTGGGCCGTCTCAAGATCGGTTTCGCAGAACGCCTTGTTGGAAAGACCGACGATCTCCTCGGTAGCGTCGCAAAGCTTTTTAAGCTCGGCAAGGGCGGGAGCGGTGAATTTTATTCCCTTATCTCTAAGCTCCTCTGCAGATTGCAGAATATTGACAGCGTGGTCGCTGATGCGCTCAAAATCGCCGATGGCACGGAGCAGCACCGACGCCTTGGCGCTGTTGCTTTCATTCAACGTATGGGCGCTCAGCTTGACAAGATAGCTTCCAATCACGTCCTCGTAGTGGTCGGTCTTGTCCTCGGCCTCGCGGATGTATTCAGCCTCCTCGGCATTGTACTCGTCAAGGCACTTGATACTGCTGAGCAACGCCGTGTTGGCAAGCTCGGCCATGATCTTGGTAAGCTCGGTTGCGCGCTCAAGAGCAACAGCGGGAGTTGCAAGCAATCGTTCGTCGAGCTCGGAGACCTCGTCGGGCTTTTTCGTTTCGGGAATAAGCTTGTAGGCAAACTTCTCGAGAAGTCCCGACATGGGGAAAAGCAATACGGTGCAGGCCACGTTGAACAGCGAATGCGCAATCGCAATGCCGGGCATAGTGGCGGCCTGATCAAAGAGTGCGGGCGCGAACACCGCATCAACTATTGCATAAACGGCAAGCCAGATCACCGTGCCGATAACGTTGAAGCTCAAATGAACGAGCGATGCTCGTTTTGCATTCTTGTTTGTACCGAACGATGCCAAGATCGCGGTGATACAAGTACCTATGTTCTGGCCCATGATTATCGGAATAGCCGCGCCGAAGGAGATAGCTCCCGTCATGGCAAACGCCTGCAAAATACCGACCGATGCCGACGACGACTGTATGATCGCGGTAAGAAGAGCGCCCGCAATTACACCGAGAACGGGGTTTTTGAACATGATGAAGAGCTCACGGAAGGCGGGAACGTCGGAAAGTCCCGAAACGGAAGAGCTCATCGTTTCCATACCGAACATCAAAACGGCAAAGCCGAGGAATATCGTGCCTATCTCTTTTTTCTTGTTGCTCTTTGAGAACATATAAAGCGCGATACCTATAAGAGCGAGAACGGGGGTAAAAGAGGAGGGCTTTAAGAGCTTCAATATGATATTGTCGCCCGAAATGCCGCCAAGAGAGAGTATCCATGCGGTAACTGTTGTACCGATATTGGCACCCATGATAACGTGGATGGCCTGTTTTAGAGACATAAGACCCGAGTTTACAAAGCCTACTACCATAACGGTGGTGGCGGACGACGACTGAATAACCGCAGTTACGCCGAGACCGGTGATAAGACCGATAAGCTTGTTGCTTGTAAGCTTGCCAAGCATAAGCTCGAGCTTGCCGCCCGCGCTTCTTTCAAGAGATTGGCCCATTACGTTCATTCCGAAAAGGAAGAGACAAAGGCCGCCGATAAAGCTTAACACGTTAAAAATTGTCATAATCTTCTCCAACTTCCATACATCTTTTTTACATCACGCGGAATGCAAACCGCATTCTCCGCTATTTTACATTATATAAAAGCTTTATGTTTTGAGATAGGGGGATATTGAAAATTTTGTGTGAATATGAAAGGCGCAAAAAAACGATGCTCACGCATCGTTTTTTGTCTGATCGGTATTTTCTTTGCCCGCCGTGCACGACATGCAGGTAGAACAGCTCCCCTTTTTGCAGTCGTTGCAATAGGGACAGCCCACACATTTTTGGCCTTTTATCTTGGCTCTGATAAGATATGCCGCGGCGGCGCCGACGACAATCATGATAACAATGATTATAATTATATCTTTCATCTTTTTTATGCTTTTTTAGGAGCGAATTCCGCTTTGATCTGTTTGTTTTTTCTGATGATCATTGCCGCAAAAACGACCGCAATGGCAATCACTATCTCCCAGCCGACTACAGGCATCCAAAGAGCGCCGAATGATCCGCCGGTGATAAGTGTGCCGAAGAAGAATACTAAAAATCCGACGGTATATCCGACAGCGAACTGCAGTCCGATACCTGCCCAGAGCCACTTTTTGCTCTTGATCTCGGAGTTCATTGCACCGATAGCGGCAAAGCAAGGAGGAGTGAAGAGGTTGAACATGAGGAAGGCAAGTCCTGCAACTGCGGTAATTCCGCCCATGTTGGATGCTCCGATAGCGCCGACCGCTTCAAGATCCTCGTTGATAAGATGCTCGAACATAAAGACGGTTGCGAGAGTTGAAACGACGCACTCCTTTGCAATGAAGCCGGTAACGGCCGCCGCGGCAAGCTGCCACAGAGTTACACCTACGATGGGTGCGATAACGTATGCGATGGGAGTTGCAATACTTGCCAGAATGGAGCTCGAGGGATCGTCAACCGCGGTAAAGCTCCAACTGTAGGTCTGCATCATGTAAACGACGAAGTTACATACGAGAATGACAGTACCCGCCTTGACGATATACGACCAGCCTCTCTGGCACATCGATTTGAATGCCAGACCGAAGGAGGGACGCTTATATTCGGGAAGCTCGATAATAAAATAGGATTTTCTCGATCTGTGACCGGTGAGTGCATTGATAAGAAGGGCCGCGAGAAGAATGATCACTATTCCCGCAAAATACATGAGTGTGCCCACCCATTCCGAATTATCAAAGAATGCGCCGGCGAAAAGGGCGATAACGGGAAGCTTTGCGCCGCAGGGCATAAAGGGGGCGAGCATCGCGGTAGCTCTGCGCTCGCGCTCGTTACGAATGGTTCGGCAAGCCATAACGCCGGGTATGGCACAGCCTGTACCGATGATGAAGGGGATTACCGATTTGCCCGAAAGTCCGACCTTCTTGAAGATAGGATCGAGCACGACGGTAGCGCGGGCCATATAGCCGCAATCCTCGAGCAGAGCGATGAGGAAATACATTACCATGACCAGAGGCAAAAAGCCTACAACAGCCGCAACGCCCTCGATTATACCCTCAAGCACGATGGCCTGCAAAATATCGTGCGCGCCTGCCATCCAACCGCTGACGATATCTTTAAACCATGCGATGCAGTCGACAAGACCCCAGATGTGGTATCCGCTTTCAAGGTCGTATCCCTCGGCCAGCCATGCACCCGGTCCTGCCTGAGAGATCCAGAACACCGCCCACATAACAAGGGCAAATATCGGAATGCCCAGCTATTTGTTTGTCAAAAAGTCGTCGAGTTTGTCCTGCGCGTTGGTATTTTTGGTGAACACCTTTCTCGTTTCGACATCCGAAACGATGCCGTTTACAAATTCAAAGCGTTCTCTGTCGGCCTTCTCGACAACAGCCTTATCGCTAAGGTCGATGTCTCCCTGAACATAAGGAGCCTTCTGCGTGCTTCCAACGCTTGCGATTGCCTTTTCTACCACTGTGCGAAGTCCGTCTGCCGAAGTGGATACCGTATGTACAACAGGGCAGCCAAGCTTTGCCGAAAGAGCATCTGCATCGATATTTGTTTCCTTTTTCTTGTTGATATCGTGCTTGTTGAGTGCAACAACAACAGGAATTCCAAGTTCGAGAAGCTGAGTGGTAAAGAAAAGGCTTCTCGAAAGATTTGTAGCATCAACGATGTTGATGATAACATCGGGGTTCTCGTTTTTTACATACGAGCTTGTAATGCTTTCCTCGCTTGTAAAAGGGGACATCGAGTAGGCGCCGGGAAGGTCAACGGCAATTATCTGCTCGCCTGAGGTATACACCTTTTTAATGGGGTGTTCTTTTTTGTCAACTGTAACACCTGCCCAGTTTCCTACCTTTTCGCTGGAACCGGTAAGAGCATTGTACATGGTGGTCTTTCCGGAGTTAGGGTTACCTGTAAGGGCAATTCGCATGGGGGTCCTCCTGTTTATTGAAATCCGTTTCGGAATTATATACTGCTTATTTTTATCGGTTAGCCTATGCTAACCGAATGTGCTAAAAAATCAACCTGCAAAACGCTGTCCGATGATAGTCCTCGATCCTTTATCAGACTATGATAGCCTCTGCAAGTTGGTTATCGATGTTGTATCTGCCATCCTTGATGGAAACAACACATCCGCCGCGGCGGCGCGATATAACGGTTATCGGCTCGCCGGCATAACAGCCGAGCGAAAACAAAAAGGAATTCAGCTCCTCATCATCCGTTACGATATCGCTTATGATATATTCTTTTCCTTCCTCAACTTCAAGCAAATTCATCTGGGCATCTCCGTTTTTGTGTCTTGGTTAGCTTAGGCTAACCGCATTATATTATAACAGCATTTTTCTCTGTTGTCAATATATTTTTTCAAAAAAACAAAAAAAGTCGGGTTTTGTTTTTTCAAAAACCCGACTGATTTTTTACAGTACTTTATATCCCTGCGCTTCGATTACAGCACGCAGCTCGCTATCGGAAATATCGCGCGACACTTCAACGACAGCACTCTTTGTTTCGTGGCTTGCCTCGGCAGAGATCACTCCGTCTATCTCTTTAAGCGCCTTTTCGACGCGTCCCGAGCAGTGGGGGCACATCATACCCTCGATCTTTATTGTCTTTTTCATAATCTTTTTCTCCTTTTTTCTGTTACTCAGATTTACAAAATTAAGTCTTAAGGCATTGCTGACAACGCAGAACGACGAAAGGCTCATCGCCAAAGCGCCGACCATCGGGTTAAGCTCCCAACCGAGAACGCCTGCAAATGCGCCCGAGGCGAGAGGAATACAGACGACGTTGTAGAAAAATGCCCAAAAGAG
>JAZSMZ010000140.1:0-8325 GCA_045536155.1 Eubacteriales bacterium | reverse complement strand
TGCTTTTTTGAGCTTTTTACCGATGGTCATACCCGTTTTGCTTTACTGCTCGTCGCCGTTTGTGCTGATCTGATGAATTGAGTAGCTGATCTCGCGCTGGGCGGAGGCGATCATGCTGTCAAAGCGGGCAAGGACCTCTCTTTGACTTTCGGTGTTGTCCTCGAGAAGCTTTGTAAACGATTCGCGCACGCCGTTGACGTATTTGAGGTATTCGGCGGTGCAGTCGGAGGAAAGGCGCTTTGTGGCGCGCTCGATGTATTCGATGGAGCGGCGCAGACGCTCTTTTGCCTCGGAGCGGATAACCGCGGCATCGTTTTCGGCATTGCGGACGATCTTTTCAGCCTTTGCGTTGGCATCGCTGATAAGTCCGTCGGCTATCTCGCGTGCATCGATGAGCATAGATCCCAGCTGATGGCTTACCTTGTCGTAAAGCAGGGCCTTTTCGGTGTCGCTTTCGCTGCCGTCGGCGCACTTGAATGCATCGATAACGCGGTCGGCATCGCTCATCTTGCGCATGTTTTCGCTTTCAATTCTTTCTTTTGCGGCGGCAAGCTCGGCAGCGAGTGCATCGCGCTCAGAAGCAAGACGGCTGTTTTCGCCCTCAAGAGCTTCCACCTTTTCGGCAAATCCCGCAATCGCATCGGTATATTCGTCGGCTGTGGGGGAAGAGGTGGCTGATTTGGCCTCGTCAAGCTCTTTTTTTGTCTCGTCGAGCTGCATTTCGAGTGCGGCACACTTTTCTTCGGCTTCGGCGAGCGAGTTTTTCATGGAGTCGTACTTCTCGCAGCTTTCTGCCGACTGCAAATTGCGCTCTTCAAGCTCGCGTTTGAGCTCGTCAATGGTGTTCTGCATGGAAGCGAGAGTCTTTTTGTTAACGGCCTCGACTCTCTCAAAACGAAGGTTTGTTTCCACGATGTACTTGTTTACATCCTCGCGGTTGTATCCGCCAAGCTGTGAACGGAAGACAACGTTTTCAGTGTTTTCGGACATTTTCTTGTCTCCTACTCAATTTATTTTGTCTTATGCATTTAAAGTTCTGTTTTTTAAAACCTCTTCGATGACGGCCAAGTCCTCAAAGGTGTTTACACCCAAAAGCTCGTCGTCGTCGGTGGTGACGAATGCTTCAACGTGCTGACCGACCTGGAGCATCAGAAGGGGAACGTCGGTGAGGTAGTATTCGTTTTGGGCGTTGTTGTTTTTGAGCTTCGAAAGAGCCAATCGAAGAGCTTCGGCATCGAAGACGTAGCAGCCCGCGTTGAGCTCGTCGATCTTTCTCTCCTCGTCGGTGCAGTCCTTGTGCTCCTTTATCGAAACGAGCTTTCCATTCTCGTCGCGGATTATACGTCCGAAGGGATGGGGCTTTTTCGATTTGCAGGAGAGCAGCGTACATTTAGCGCCCGATTTTCGGTGAAGCTCGATCATGCCCTCGACGGTGGATCGCTTGATGAGCGGAACGTCGCCGCTGAGTACACAAAGCTCGCCCTGATAGTCTTCAAGTCCGCCGTAGGTAATACCGCATTTGACGGCAAAGCCTGTGCCGTATCCGTCGGGCGTTTGCTTTGCGAAGTGATGATTCGGAAAACGCGCCATGACGTCCTCGGCCATGTATCCTACGACGACGGTGATATCGTCGGTATCGATAAATCCGATGGTGTCCTTTATAACGAAATCGAGCAGGGGACGTCCTGCGGCCTCTCGCAGGACCTTGGGCATGGGATGTGTCGCATCGTTTAAGCGAGTGCCCTTGCCTGCCGCCATGATTATTGCTTTCATGATATATTTCTCCGTTTTACGTTTGTTACTTTTCGTCTTTTGCAACTATAAAGAGGGAAGACGATGAGGGGATCGTTACGTTCAGCGAGGTGTATTTTGCTCCGCTGTCGCATTCAGCCGATATATTGGCAGGTGTGATCTTGCCGCTGTGCGGATCGAATATCTCGCAGAAGGCAAAATCGCCGCGAAGGGAGATCTTGCCGTTGTAGTCGGCATTGGTCGAGTTTGCAAAGAAGTATACGTCGTACCCGTCGCACTTTTTGTGGATGTGGTTGAAAACTCCGCCCGCAAATTTTGAGGTGTCGATGTCGATATACATCGGACGGGGAAGGCTTAAGATTCCGCTTCCCGAAACGCGGGGCATCGAATAGATCTCAACGTCGTATCTGATACCGAGCCGGTCGCATAGAATGTGGCGGAGCAGTTTGTCGTCACTTACGTAGGTGCCGTCGGCCGCGGTGAGCGACGTGGGAATAAAATATGCCTCGCCGCCATTTTCGTTCGAGTTGCGGTAATAGGGCTCAATGCCGCTTTGTTCGCCACCCGTTACACCGAATATTTCACAAACAAGCTGTTTTACCTCACCGTCGTAGGGGGAAGCGCCCTTTTGACATTCATCGGGATTGAATTCGAGGGCCATTGTGGGAAGCTTACTCGTGGCTATCACTTTGCCGCCCGAGAGGAAGAATTCTTTGATCATTTTCAGCGAAGAAAGATCGGTAAGCAGCGTGCCCGGCACGATAAGTACAGCGTACTCTTCTGCATTGTATGCATTGTCGAGATAGAGAATACCCTTTTCGGTGCGGCACTTTTCGTTAAGCACCTCGGGATGGATCACCGTTACGTCGTGACCGCAGTAGTTCATTACCGAGTTGATCAGATTCATATAATCGGCATCGGTCGGGGTATACGGATATTCAAAGCCCGACGTGGGCGACTCGAAGAGCGCGCTCTGAGCTTCAAGGGAGTGAATGGGATAGAGCATGGCGATGTCACAGACATGACGCCCCGACGAGAGCAGTGTCTGACAGCGGGATGCATAATCGCTCCATTTTTTTATAAAATCCGACGTCTGACCTTCGCTGAACATCATTTCAGCGGGCAGATGCGCGATAAGCTTTGTCACACCGCGCGCGTATGCATTCATCGTTTCGCGGTAGATGACGCTTTCGTCAAACTTGTTGTAGTCTCCGAAAATTTCGCAGACAACGTCGCGAATATCGTAGTTGTAGGCCGCCGACGATGCGATCTTAAGGCCGTTAAAGCCGTACATATAGCGGTGCATGAGATCGATTCCGACAGCGCCGTTGAACGATTGGAACTTCATTCCGTCGCCGAAAATGAAGGGCGCGGCGGTGGTTTTTGCTTCGGCAACGTCGCCCATCGGGATAAGTCCTACCGATTTTGTATAGTCGGATACCGCCTTAAAAAAGCCGTTTAAAAGCATGTCGGTCCGGCAGGAGAAAAACGCGGCGCGGTAATGCTCTGTGTTTTGGGCAATGTCGCCGTAGAGCACGGGATAGTAGGGCGCGGGATCATAGCCGTATCTGTTTTCGAAATGCTCGTTGAAGCTCTCGTCCCACATACGGCGGTTCTCTGCGCGGAACTGGATATCGTTGTAAAAGGTCATTTTGACCGTTTTTTTGACGTGCTCCTCAAAGCGCTCGGCAAAGCGCTTGTATGTCAGAAAAACGAAGGCCATCGAGGCATCGTAGCTTAAGTAGTTGACGTATTTTTCTTCGTCGTCACATTCACAGCAGTATTGCTGTACCGTCCAGTTTCCCTCGGGCGTTTCCCATTCGAGATATTCGCCCTTTACAAAAGTGCGAAGGTCCAAAACCTCGTTCGTGTCCTCCTCAAAGGCGACGAGCGACATCGTTTTGCCTGCCGTTTTGAGGTGGTATTTCGTGAGATTGCCCTCGGTGCAGGCGCACTCGTATCTTTTTAAGTGACGGGCGGTGTATTCGGGATGCTTTTCGAAAAGCTCTCCGCCTGCCCAGCCCGACGGAAAGTCGCAGTCGTCGCAAAAGACGGCGGTCATGCCCTCTTTTTTCAGCGAAGAGAGAAGGGATGAGTAGGCATCGTAATATTCGTCGCTTCCATATGCGGGGACACTCTTTTTTGTCCAAAAGGGAACGATCGTGCCGAAATTGAATTCTTTGCAGACAGAGGCAAGAGATGATATATTGCTGCTGTCCGTGCTGTTGATCTTAAGCATGGCGGCAGGGCGGAAATCGTTTTTTATATTTGTAAAATTGTCTTTCAGAAGGGAAAGATCAGAGCATTTTTTGTTTTCTGACATTGTTTTTTATTGCCTTTCGGGTCATAAAAACATTAAAAAGGGCATTTATAAATATGTATTCATTATATTATAACACGAACTGACGAAAAAGTAAACAATATTGCGCTATAATTTACAAAATTATATGTATAAAATAAATCATAAATAAAAACAGACAAACGCGGTCACGTGACCGCGTTTGCTTTAAACGGTATTTTAAATTAAATCAGCTCAAAAAGCCGTCGATTATCGTTTGCTCGGCTTCGCTTTCGCTCAGCCCCAGCGTGCGGAGCTTGAGTATCTGCTCGCCCGCGATCTTGCCGATGGCCGCCTCGTGAATGAGGGCGGCATCGCCGTTGTGAGCGCGAAGCTCGGGTGCGGCGTCAACGATGCCGTTTTCCGATATGATGGCATCACATTCGGTGTGACCTGTGCAGGGCGCGTTGCCTATTACGATCGAGCGGTAGCTCTGGCGCGAGTTGTCACGCGCGACAGAGCGCGAGATGAGGTTGAGCGCCGAATTTTCGCCGTTCATCTCGATAAGATAGTCGGAATCGGCCGACTGATCCTTTTCGGTGAGCAGTCGTTCGCGGATGATAAGACGGGCATTTTTGCCCACCTCAGCCTTTGTATATCGGGTTGAACGATCCACTCCGCCGATCTGCGCGGTGTCGATCTCGAGATAGCTGTCCTCGTCAAGATAGATCTCGGTCACAGGGTCGATAAAGCTCTTTCCGCTGCCCTCGCCCGTGCCGACGTGCTTTTCGAGATATTTTACACGCGCACCCTTTGCAAGGAAAAAGCGGTGGATGCCGTTGTGGCGGGAATCGCCCTCGCCGTCCGAATGGACTCCGCATCCCGCAACGACGGTGATGTCGGCATTCTCGCCGATGAAAAAGTCGTTGTAAACGAGGTCGTCGACGTCGCTTTTGGTGATGCAGGCGGGGATCGATACCGTTTCGCCCGCGGTGTTTGCATCGACGTGGATCTCGATTCCGTCCTTGTCGGTCTTGCTAACGATCTTTATGTGCTCGCTCGACATACGCGCGGCACACGAGCCGTTTTCGCGGATGTTGTAAGCGCCCTTGTAATCTCCCTCTCCGTCAGAAACGAGAGAGAGCAGCTTTTTGGTAATTTCCTTCAAATTGAGTTCGCTCATTGGAACATTGCCTCCTGCTTTGTGCAAGCCGCACGGACGTCTTTGCCCGCGAGTAATTTGCCCATCATCATGGCAGAAGGTCCGCTTTCGCGTACGCTTCCGTTGGCAACGACGACGATCTCGTCGGCAATCTGCAGTATGCGCTCCTGATGGGATATGATGATCATAGTGCCCTTTATGTTGCTTCTCATCTGCTCAAAAACGCGGATGAGGTTCGTAAAGCTCCAAAGGTCGATTCCTGCCTCGGGCTCGTCGAATATCGATATCTTTGTGTGGCGAGCAAGCACCGTTGCAATCTCGATTCGCTTTATCTCGCCGCCCGATAAGGTGGCGTTGACCTCGCGGTCGATGTATTCACGCGCGCAAAGGCCGACCATGCTCAGCGTCTGGCATATTTCGTCTTCGGGCATCTTTCCGCCCGATGCCAGCTCCAGAAGGCGGCGCACGGTAACGCCCTTAAAGCGTACCGGCTGCTGGAATGCAAAGGAAATGCCTTTTTTTGCTCTCTCGGTTACGTCGAGTGACGTAATATCCTCGCCGTCGAGCTCTATTTTGCCCGAGGTGGGCGTTTCAAGACCTGCGATCACCTTTGCAAGAGTGGTCTTACCGCCGCCGTTGGGACCTGTGATGACCACAAGGCGTCCGTCGGGGATATTAAGCGACAGATCGTTTAAAATCACGTTTCCGTTGGGCGCTTGCCAGCGGATATTTTCAAGTTTTAACATCAAATGTATCCTTTTTGCTTATAAAAGTTTGCTTGTAAAAGAGGTTATTTTTTGATATTGGCGAGCTGATTTTTCAGCGCCTCGAACGATTCGGGGCTGATGCAATGCTCGATCTTGCAGGCATCCTCGCTTGCGATAACGCTGTCCACTCCGAGACAAACGAGCAGCTCGGTTAAAATATTGTGCCTTTCGTAGATGTTCTCGGCGAGAGAGCGTCCATCGTCGGTAAGGTGGAGGTATCCGTCGTCATCTATGGTAATATATCCGCCGCTTTTCAGCGTTCTTACCGCGCGGCTGACGCTGGGCTTTGAAAATCCCATGTATTCAACGACGTCGATCGAGCGCACTCGGCCAATCTTTTTCGAAAGAATAAGAATTGTTTCAAGATACATCTGTCCCGATTCCTGCAAGTGCATATACATACCTCCCATTTTTGATCAAAAACTATTATACCACAAAAAAACACAATATTCAAGTGATTGAGATAACTATAAGCGATTTATTTTAAAAATAAAACACCGTATCGGCTTTTTGCCGATACGGTGATCTTTTATTTATCCGGATTCTTGATAAAGTTTGCCGTCTTCTTAAGGCGGAGAATATCGCCTGGCGACATTGTGGAAATCTGCTTTGCAACGTAGTCGATCGCCTCGTCGGTAGGCTGCATATTTTCGTCGAGCAGCGGTGAAGAATCGGGCAGAGTAATGCTCTCGGTGTAGAAATTGTCGTCTGCTACGTTGGAATCGGTAAATCCGAAGACCGCATTTTTCTCGAAGCAATGAGGAGGAAAATCGATGTGAGTCTTCTGCCCGCTCGTTTTAAGAATGAAAACGTTGCCGCGGATGTGCATAGACGAATCGGTGCTGAGTATTGCAAAGGCACTTCCGCCGTTGGGATTTCCGACAAATATATTCGAGCGTATAATAGTGTCCGTCGACGGGTGGCCGTCAAGTGTGCATATGCCGGGAACGCTCTTGTCCGACATGAGGAAAATACAGCACTCAACAACAATCCCACGGCAATCCTCCATGATGAGGGCGCCGTTTTTGCGCAAGGTCTTTTTGTATAGCGCCCTGCATCCGCTGATAGTGCAATCAACGCACCTTGCCATAAGGCAGCAGGCAAGTCCGGTATGTACCGCGCAGCCTATAAGCGAAAGGTTTGACGAATCGAGACATTCGAAATCATATGAATTGTGAGCTATTAAAATACAGTCGACGATGCTCACAAAACGGCAGCCGTTTGAAAATTTCACCGTTGACTTTTGATTGTTTTCAATAACGAAGCCCTCGAACGTGACGTAGGAAAGGGCGGTAAGGTCGAGCGTGGGCTGATCGTCTGACGAGATAAGGCGAACCTTTCCCGCATTCTCTGCGCGATATATAATGGGGGAAGTGTCGCTTCCCGAATCTCCTGCCGAAAAGACACAGCCGTCGGTGCTGTATACGCCATCCTTGAATATGATGTGTATCGGACCGTCGTGGTCAAAATCCAATGAATTTACGGCACGTTTAGCGGCCAGAACGGTTTTGAAGGGGTGTTTTTCACTTCCGTTATTTCTGTCGCTTCCCTTTTCGGAAACGTAATATTTTGTGTCATGGAACATAATTCACCTCAGGGTGGGTATACTTTTGCTGTTGTTCCAAAAGTATAAAATTCAACTCTTGCATTATTTTACCATCTTTTTGTTAATTTGTAAATAGAAAATGCTAAATAAATTAATAAAATTTATATTTTGTGCAATAAACTGCAAAAAATAGAATAAATTTTTGTTAAAATGACAATACTTTTCCAAACAGAAAAGAGGAAAACTGTATGCAGGATAAGTACAAGCAATATAAGGAAGAAATGGAACGGATACTCAAAGTTGACAAAAGCTTCGATCTGATACGCAGGCGAATGAAGAGCAAAAGCGGTCGGAGCATGACCTTTTTCTACATCGACGGCTTTACAAAGGACATGGTCATGCAAAAGATGATGGAATATTTCATCAAGGTCGAAACAGTCGAGGACTTAACGGTCAATATCCCGTACGTCGAGGTCGAGCTGACCGATGATATCGACACCGCCGTGCGTATGGTGCTGTCGGGCTCGGCGGCGCTGTTGGCCGAGGGGATAGATAAGATCATCATACTCGACACACGCGAATATCCTGTCCGCTCAATTCAGGAGCCCGAAAACGATCGGGTGCTCCGCGGCCCGCGTGACGGCTTTTGCGAAACGCTCATCTTCAATACCGCGCTTATCCGGCGGCGCATACGCGATCCGAAGCTCAAAATGCAGATCTTTTCGGTCGGTCACTCGACAAAGACCGACATAGTCCTCTCATACATTGACGGACGGGCTGACGAAAAGACCGTTAAGGCTATTTCGGAGAAGATCAAATC
>JAZSMZ010000090.1:0-3011 GCA_045536155.1 Eubacteriales bacterium | reverse complement strand
CGCCTCGCTTACCGAGCGTCGACACGCGCTTGAGACCGAGCTTGCATCGCTGAGCGTCACCTCGGCAAATCCGACGGTCATCTCCGAGCGCATAGCATCGCTTAGTTCCGAGCTTGAAGAGCAAAAGAAGCGCTACCGCGCCATCGTTTTGGCATCGGACGCTCTCACGCGCGCATCCGAATCGCTCCGCGGCGAAATATCGCCCCGACTTTCGGCCGATGCGGGAAAGATAATGGAAAAGGCAACTAACGGCAAATACCGCGACGTTGCGGTCGAGCACGACCTTTCGATGTCCTTTACCGCTATCGACGGCGAGCGCCACTCGGTCGATTTCATGAGCGCAGGCACATCCGACCTCGTATACATCAGCTTACGTCTGTCGCTGGCATCGCTCCTTTCGCCCGTCGGCTGTCCTCCCGTGATATTCGACGAAAGCTTCGCCCGTTTTGACGACAACCGCTTAAACGGCATTCTCCGCATCCTTTCGGCACGCGCCGACGAGGGCGGACAGGTAATACTGCTGACAAGCCAGAAGCGCGACGCCGCTCTCATGCGCTCGATCGGCGAATTTGAACACATAATAGTTTAAAGGTGAAAAATTATGAAGATCATTTACGGACTTACAAACGGAATCGTTTTGCAAAGAGGCAACGACAGCAGAGTCAACTCGTACATAGAGCTCAAGGGCGAAGGTGCGGCATCGGTAAAGCTTTACGGACCGCCCATTTTAGCAAAGACAGTCACTATCGAAGAGCTTGAAGGCAACGGCGAAAGACGCCGCTTCCGTCTTGGCGGTATCCCTGCAGGCGGACCGTACACCGTTGAGCTTTTCGTCGGCAATGAAAGCGAGATATTCTCCGACGTCTACGTCGGTGACGTATGGCTGCTTGCAGGTCAGTCGAATATGCAGGGACTTGGCGCAAACCACAAGGTTGCGGGAAATTACACAAATCCTTGTATCCGTTACTACAACTTCCAAAATGAATACAAGACTGCTCATCCCTCCACTCTTCATCTCGTTCAGCGCTCGCCCAACGAGGATTTTAAGACGTGGCAGGGTCGTCCCGAGCTTGAGAGTCCCAATTTCAAGACAACAGGCCCCGGCTATTTCTTCGCCGAGGAGATGTATCGTCGCACCGCCGTTCCCCAGGGACTTATCCCCTGCGCCATCGGCGGCTCTCCCCTATTTAACTGGAAAAAAGAGCAGATCGAGGGTGTGCCGAACTTTTACGTATATGCCCTCGAGCGATTCCGCGAATGCGGCGCAAACGTGCGCGGTATCTTCTGGTATCAAGGCTGCTCGGACGCCATGGAGAACGTGGCCGAGCACTTTACCGACAACATGATCGAGCTTGTAAACAACTTCCGCCGCGATTTTTCTTCACCCGATCTTCCCTTCGTTCAGGTTCAGATATTCTCCTGCACACACGATGATCCTATCTTCAACAAGCACTGGGCATCGGTGCGCGATCAGCAGAGAACGCTCAGTGAAAAGATACATAATCTCGACACCGTTGCCACAACCGATGCCGAGCTCGACGATTCGATCCACCTCAGCGGCGACTATCAGATGAAGGTGGGCAAAAACGCCGCCGAATCGATGTATCATCTTTGCTTCGATCCGATGGGCGCACGCTCCACCCTCGCCCCTCAGCTCGATTCTGTATACCTCCTTCCCTATTCGCTCGACGGATGTCCGACTGTTGCGATAAAATTCAAAAACCTCAACGGACGCCTGACTTCCCTCGGTCGCCCTGCGGGATTTGCGATCTCAACCGACCGTGACAGCATCCCAAATCAAAAGTTTGCACGTGTCGAGCTGCACAACGACACCGCATATCTCTACTGCTACGCAATGGAGCCGTGGGAGCTGAAAAACTACTATCTGTCGTATATGCTGTCGAACACGGTTTACGCAAACGTTACAGATGAGGACGGCCGCCCGATCCCCGCATTCGGTCCGATATATCTCGGCGATATTTTTTAGTAAAAAAAACAATTTTCCGCCCATCTGTTATTGACAAAAAAACCAATTTGTTTTATAATATCTACATTAAAAATCCGACTTTATTTCTGAAAGGGAATTTTTTTATGAAGCAGGACATGATTGCTATTTTAGACCTCGGCAGCGAGGAAAATTCCGCGCTTGCCCGCGCAATACGTGCGCTCGGCGTTTACAGCGAGATCTACCCCCACGACATCACTGCAAAGCAGCTTGGCGAGATGCCCAATATCAAGGGTATCATCCTTAATTGTGGTGTCAATAACGTAGTTGACGGCACTCCCGTTGACGTATTTGACGAAATCTATTCACTTGGCATTCCCGTCCGCGCATTCGATTATCCCCGTGCAAAATGCGATACACTCGACGTAAACGACACCGATGCGCTCCGCTCTTTCCTCTTTGACACCTGCAAGTGCGAAGCAAACTGGAACATGCAGAACTTCATCGACGACCAGGTCGAGCTGCTCCGCGCACAGATCGGTGACAGCAAGGTGCTTTTAGCCCTCTCCGGCGGTGTTGACAGCTCTGTCGTTGCCGCACTCCTTATCCGTGCCATCGGCAAAAACCTCGTTTGCGTACACGTCAACCACGGTCTTTTGCGTAAGGGCGAGCCCGAGCAGGTAGTTAAGGTATTCCGCGAGCAGCTGGGCGCCGAGCTTATCTACGTTGACGCAGTCGACCGCTTCCTCAATCTGCTTGAGGGCGTTGACGAACCCGAAAAGAAGCGCAAGATCATCGGCGGCGAGTTTATCAACGTATTTGCCGAAGAGGCCGCAAAGCTTAACGGAATCAAGTTCCTCGGTCAGGGCACAATTTACCCCGACATCGTTGAAAGCGGAACAAAGACAGGTAAGGCAGTTAAGGCTCACCACAACGTAGGCGGTCTTCCCGAAGACCTCAATTTCGAGCTCGTTGAGCCCCTTAAGTACCTCTTCAAGGACGAGGTCCGCGAGGTCGGACACGCTCTCGGTCTGCCCGATGACATGGTCTACCGTCAGCCCTTCCC
>JAZSMZ010000025.1:0-10232 GCA_045536155.1 Eubacteriales bacterium | reverse complement strand
ATCAGATATCAACGTATCTGCTCTACGGCAGCGAAAGATACGTTCCTGCTAAAACGGTGTGTGAAAATTTGTCGTTCGGATATGAGCGTCACGGTGACATTGTGCGTATCACCGACGGCAATGAAAAGATGTCGCTCCATCAGCTTTTGGTAAAATACAATCCTTCGATCGTTGAGACTGTTGTCGATCTTCCGACAACAGACAGCGAAAGTGAAAGCGAGAGCAATTACGAAACCGATAACAATCAAAACGTAAACGAAGCGGTATATCTTTCGTTTATTTGTGATACAGACACCGACGGAGTGATCTCAACTCTTGATGCATTCTCTTTAAGGGCTCTGTTCTTTGCTGATTACGATTATATCGCGAACAATATCGATACAGTTCGCCGTATTATAGCTAAGGGACATAGCATTGCTGTTTATGCCAACGGAGCAAATGGAGTTGAGTCCTATTTTGAATCGATAAACGCTTCGCAGGATCTTTTGAAAAAATATTTTAAATTTAAAACACGGCTAATTTCCTGTATAAACGCCGAAAACAAGCTTTTATCAAGCGCTGATTTTGGTGACAGACTAAAAAAATCCGGATGCGCTTACGTTACTCGCGGTAAATCGTTTGATAACCGTTCATCGGTCAATGCCGCTGCATTTATAACTGCATCCTTGAATTATGTAAATAAAAACGAAGTTGCATATCTTCTTTATGAAAGCGATGAACTTGCTGTGCGCTCCTTACCGGGAATAATCGGCGGTATTAACCGTAATCAGTACTCTGAATATTACCTTATCAGTGACAGCAATATTCCGTTTTTTGATTAAATCTATAAATGGTGAAAGGAACGTTCAACCGATCGTATTCGATTGAGCAAATGAACAATAATGGCTGACAAAGGAAAAAAGACGATACTCGTTGTTGAAGACGAAAAGAGCATTGCGCAGATCCTTGCATTTAATCTCATGCAGGCTGGATATGCTTACGAGATCGCTTTCGACGGCGAAGAGGGATTGAATAAGGCTCTTGCAGGCGATTTTGATCTTATACTGCTTGATATTATGCTTCCCAAAATGGATGGCTTTGAGGTTTGCAGACGTGTACGTGAGCGCTTGGCAACTCCTATTATCATGGTGACTGCCCGTCAGGACGAAATTGATAAGATCTTCGGCCTTGACGTTGGAGCCGACGACTACGTAACAAAGCCCTTTAAGATCAAGGAGCTGTTGGCACGTATCAAAGCCAATATCAGACGCTCGAAGAACGAGCTTGTAACCGATCCAACCTTTGATAACGGAGTTATAACCATTCGCAATCTTGTTATAGACAACAGCAGCTATACCGTCACCCGTGACGACGAGCAGGTCTCTCTGACAAAAAAAGAATATGAACTTCTCTATTTCTTGGCCTCAAATAAAGGCAAGATTTTCACTCGCGAACAGATTCTTGAAAACGTGTGGGGATATGACAGCTACCTCGGCGATCTTCAAAATGTCGACGTAACCGTTTCCCGACTTCGCAAGAAGCTTGAAAAGGATACGGCAAATCCCGAATATTTTTTCACCAAACGTAACGCAGGATATTACGTAAAATAAGTAATTAATGTTACTGACTAAAATTATTTTTCGGAGCATCTTATGTACAGAAGCTTGTATATAAAAATAATACTTATATTCGTCATGTTCATGATAACGGTTATGGCTGTTGTCGGAACCGTTTTGCTCAATTCGGTTTTCAGTTTTTATACGAATGAATTTGTACGCCAGACAGAGGAATGCTTTGAAGGCGGGCTGAAAGACGAGTTGCTTGACGCAATGGACAGAGATGATTGGGTGAATGCACAAAAGGGAATATTGCGCGCGTATTCTACAAATCTCGGTATTGATGTTTACCGTAACTACTATATTCTTGATACCAACGGCAAATATCTTGACGGTTCCAACGAGGAGCTTGGCCGTGTCCTTGCAAAAACGCCCAATATGCTCAATGCAATGGTCGATGAAAACGGCAATTCCCGCGCTCTGGGCAATGAGTTTTCCGATTTCGCTTTAAAGCTTGATGCCGATGGAAAATCATGCATTATTTATATCAAGGATTCACAAGAGGAGATGCGTCAGCTCAGCTGGGAGCTTTTCTCGATCGTATTGCAGGCTGTGATTTTCGGTCTGCTGATATCCTTCGTTCTTGCATTCTTCCTTGCAAAGGCTATAACGGCGCCTATTCAGAACCTTACCGAAGGTGTCGGAATGGTTATGTCGGGACACTACGACTATAAAATTGAGCTCCATTCACGCGACGAGATAGGTACGCTCACCGGTGCATTCAACGACATGGGTGACGTTTTGAGAACTACGATGGATGAGGTAAAGGGTGAAAAGGCAAAGCTTGAGACCGTATTCTCTTACCTGAAGGATGCGGTTATCGCGTTTAAGGATAACGGAGAAGTCCTCGATATCAACAAAACCGCACGTAAACTGTTTGGAAAAACAATAAAGGAAGGGTTTAATGTCCATCAGATGTTCCGCATTATGAATGCAGAATATGCAAGCTCGTACATTGCCAATATTAATCGCGATTCTAACTACGTTCTTCGTGATATTGAATACGGCGGCAAGATTCTTGATATTAACCTCGGATACCTTCGTTATATTGAAAACAACACTCCGCATATCGGATGTATTGTCGTTATGCATGATATTTCCGAGCGTTACGAGCTTGATAAATCACAGCGCGAATTCGTTGCAAATGTTTCGCACGAGCTTAAAACACCCCTTACGGGTATCCACGGTGCTGCCGAATCTATGCTTATCGCTCCCGATATGCCGGAAGATATGCGAAACTCTTTCCTTAATATCACCATCGAGGAAAGCGAGCGCATGCTTAACATAATTAATGATCTTCTCGTGCTTTCGAGATTCGATAACAATAAGATCAACTGGAATGTTTCCCGTTTTGATATGGCACACACCTTAAGACACGTCTGCGAGGTTATGCGCACTGTTGCTATGTCGCACGGACATGCAATCAATCTCACGCTCGATGGTGATGATTACATGATGAAGGGCGATAAGGAGAGATTGGAGCAGGTAATAATTAATATAGTTTCAAACTCTGTTAAATACACGCCGGAGAACGGCCGAATTGATGTCAAGGCATTTAACGATGGTGAATGTATCAAGATAACTGTTCGCGATAACGGTGTTGGCATACCCCAGGGAGATCTTGACAGACTCTTTGAACGCTTCTACCGTGTTGAAAAATCGAGAACGACAGAGCAGGGTGGAACAGGTCTTGGTCTTGCCATCGCGAAGGAGATCGTCGATGCTCATGGCGGCGATATAAGCATTAAGAGCCGCGTAGGTCAGGGAACAATGGTAATCATCAGCTTGCCTATTGAATGCACTCTCAGTGGTGAAAACGATGATTAAATGTATTTCGGCCTTCGTAAAGAAGCATCTGAATCTGCTCACGACGATTGTTATATCAATTTGCGCACTTTTGGTTCTCTCTATGATACTTCTTGCGGGAACATATATGGTCAACAACCAGCAAAACCGATTGGAAAGCAGCGAGAGCGTTCCTGAAAATATTTTATATGAGCTTAAGTACGGCTCAAATTTTGTCTCCCAGAATTTCAATTTCAACTATCTTTTGCCTGAATTTGTCGGCATGAAGATCAACGATGAAAAAATGGTTGGCAGTGCTACCGGTGAAGATGCAATAAGATTTATTTGTGCACTTATTTCCGATCCGCTTTCATACGCTATGGGATCATCAAGTGTGTGCACACGAATGACCGGATATTCCGCGGAAACCGAATGGGAAAACTTCCTTCGCTCTGATAATTATGTTTATCTGAGATTTATATGTGATATACCCGACTATCTTTTGCGCGCTTTTTATTGTAACGACTATATAAACAACGTTTCTGCCGGTGATATAGGATCCGCAAGGGAATTAATACTTGTGTTCGATGACAATGGCGATGAGCAGTATGCCGTTCGAATGATGACAAAAAACGATGGCGGAGACTATTTCATCTATCAACCGGCTACCGGCAACACTCAAGAAAAGCTGTTTAATATCTATATGCTGAGTAACCAGTACCGAAATACAGCATTTACTGAGTTTAAATTTGCGATTGACGACGATAGTGACGCTTCGTTGCGTCTTTCAACCTCTGCCGTTGTATGCGTCGCAGACCACGCTGTCAGAAACATCAGCTTAACTAAGCCGGTATTTACTCTCGACAACTCGATGTATGACGAGCTGTTAAGATCGTTGTCATTCAACCCGGACAATTTAAATACCTATCGTGAAAATGATGATACAGATATTTTTCTTGAATCTCACGGTACGCTTCGTGTGTCGAGTAATTCGGTCATCTATCGCAGGACCGGAGAGGATGGCCCAACGGTGTCGGGCTTTCTAAATGCAGGAATATACGAAAAGGATAACATATACCAAACGGTTAATTCTCTTTGTATTGCGGCGAATAAACTTGCCACCATTTTAGGTGCGGACTTGTTTGGTGATGCCCAGCTGAAGATATCGTCCATTAATTATAGCGATAAAGTATTAAGCGTTGATTTTGCGCTTGTCTATTCGGGTATACCCCTTACCAATGACGGCAATATTATACCCGTAATCCGCTTTGATGTCCGCGATAATGAGATAATATATCTTCATTTGAATTCGTATTGTGTCAAGCCTTCTTTAACGGTGGCAGGACATCTGCCGCAGACATGGTATCTCAACTTGCTTTCCGATAAGATCAAGGATGAGAATTCAGACAATTATAAAACGTTCAATGAGGGGTATATGCGCCTGATTTACGATATTGACAATTTTGGCAAAGAATATTCACCCTCATGGTCTTTTGTCAGCTATAAGTCAAATATTAACTAGGGATTAAGTCAAAAACATGAAATGGTTAAAAATTTCTCTTGTTTTACTGCTTATTTTGCTTACTGCAAATGCTTTTTTGGGATATAATATTATTCGCCAGCACGTTAATGCGAACTATTTGAACGAAGAAGCAGTTAACAATGCTGTTAAGATCTTTGTTGATTCGGGGATAGAAATTACACCCGAACAGATTCCGTTAAAAAAGCCGGACCTTATGATAGGTGTATCGCAAAAGTTTGACGGTGCCGAGGACTACTCTATAAAATGTGCAGGCAAGATCAATGGCCGCGGTGTGTCAGATTCTATGACTCAGCATATGATAAATAATGGAGTCAGAATAATCGACAACGCTTACGGCGAGTATTTTGAATTCTATGAAAACAGTTTTTCTTTTGTCTATTCAACGTCGTCAGACTTGTCTGCATATGATGAACACCTGAGAGTTTTCGATTCAGAAGAGCAGAGCAGCGGCGTTAAAAATGAAAAAGAACTTGTATCGCTAATAAACGATAGGCTTTTGGGTAAAAGTGAAAAGTATTCGCTTGAATTGATTTCAAGCGTCGCCTTTGATGATATAGTTTGCCTTAAGCTTACACAGCAATACAACGGTCTGCCTCTCGTCGGATGTGAAATCGAATGTGTGCTTGCAGAAGACGATATCGAATTTATACGAGGCGCTTTGGTTTTTATTGACATTGAAAAATCATATACCGTCGACTTAATAGATGCGTTGAACATTATGTTCGAGGAAAAAGAGGCTCATGATCAATCTGCCGACCCTAAAAATACGTCGACTGTCGAGTCTGTCTTGGCGGCTTACTGTCCTGTTTTCAACTCCGGATCAAGCGAGATATATCTAGTACCGGCTTGGTGTATAAAATATATGGGCAATATATCCAATGTACGCAGTATGATCAATGGAGAAATATGTGCAAATCAATGAATTATTAAGAAAACCGAGGAAAACACTTTAAATATCTTAGGATATATGTTATAATGATATGTCTTAATGATATAATCAAAGGTTATTGTGCCAAATTATCAAGGCATAATATTTTGCGTTTTAAATATTAAGTATAGATTGAATTAATTACCTAAAACGAAAGAGCGTTATATGGAAAAGATAATCATAAATGGTGGCAATAAGCTTGACGGCATTGTTGAAATAAGCGGCATGAAGAATGCCGCCGTTGCCGTTATATTTGCAAACATTCTGGTTGGCGGGAAGTGCGTGCTCGAAAACATTCCCGACATAGTTGACGTTTCTGTTTCTCTTGAGATTCTTCAGAGTATGGGAATGTCGGTAAGACGTTTAAATCGCACAACAGTAGAAATTGATTCCTCTCATTGCGTATGCGGAAGTGCCCCCTATGATCTTGTCAGAAAGATGAGAGCTTCCTATTACGTATACGGAGCCGAGCTCGGTCGTTACGGAAGAACATATTCTGCGCTTCCCGGCGGATGTGACTTCGGCGTTCGCCCCATTGACCAGCATATCAAGGGCTTTGAAGCTCTTGGTGCGAAGGTCACCATCGAGGGCGGTAGCCTCAGCGCTACCACTAATGGCGGACTTAAGGGCGGTAACGTATATTTTGATGTTAACACGGTTGGTGCAACGATCAATATCATTCTTGCCGCAGTTTTGGCCAACGGAACCACCGTTATCGAAAATGCCGCGCGTGAGCCTCATATAGTTGACGTTGCAAACTTCCTTAATACCTGCGGCGCAAAGATCTCGGGTGCCGGTACCGACACTATCAAGATCAAGGGCGTACAGTCTCTCCACGGTTGTACTTATGCTATAATCCCCGATATGATCGAGGCAGGCACATTTATGATTGCCGCCGCGGCAACAAAGGGAAGATTGAAAATCACAAACGTTATTCCCAAGCATCTTGAATCGATCTCCGCAAAGCTTGAAGAGATGGGTGTTGATGTAATCGAGGGTGACGATTTCGTTGAAGTGTCTGCAAAGGGATATCTCAGCAGAGTTAATATAAAAACTCTTCCTTATCCCGGATTCCCGACAGATATGCAGCCTCAGATGTGCGCTCTTTTGTGTGTTGCAAAGGGCACCAGCATTCTTAATGAGAGCATTTGGGATAATCGCTTCCGCTACGTACAAGAGCTTAAGAGAATGGGCGCTCATATCAAGGTTGACAGTAATACAGCTGTTATTGAGGGCGGTCACCCGATTTCAGGCGCTCTCGTACGTGCTATGGACCTTCGTGCAGGAGCTGCGCTTGTTATAGCAGGACTCATTGCTAACGGAACGACCGAAATAGAAGATATAAATTACATTGAACGTGGATATGACGATATCGTCGGTAAGCTTTCGAGCGTCGGCGCTGATATCAAAAAGGTATATTATCCCGATAAGCCCGCGTACGATATGGCTAACTGAATACAGTAAAAAAGCAGTGCTGAAGGCACTGCTTTTTATTATCGGTAAACCTTTATATAGTTATGATTTTTGCGGTTGATTATATATATTGCATCGCGGTCAAATGCAAAACGTCTTGCAATTGTGCTTGACGGCCATTTTCCATTGAAACGCTCTCTCAATACCTCTTTGCATTCGTCATCTTCAAAGACATATTTTTGCAAAAAAGCAGGTATGGATGTAATATCGGTAAGATAGAAATCAAGTGCCATCAATGATGATACTACATCATTGTCAAGATCGGGATGACTATAACAGTATGAAAGCAATAATTCACGGGCGCTGTTTTGCGAATGTGAAGCTATCGAAGAATGCGGCGAGATTTTCTTTAAATAATTTGCCAATCCTTCAAAAAAGTCAAAAGGGGAATCTATTGTAGCATTGATATATTTAAAAGTGTTAGAAAAAGCACCCTCTGTAAATCGTTCAAGAAGTGATGAAATGTCATGAAGAGTAGACACTTCCTCATATGTAATTGCATTTGTTTTCAGGACCGAATACGGAGGATCTTCTTCATATAGAATGCCGTATTTGTCGGCATCATTCCGTAGCGCGGAGCCGCGCAAGAGTTTCAAAAAGCCTAGCTGCAGCATATCGCATGATTCGTAGACATCGTTAAACGACTTTTTAAAGCTTTGATAGCTTTCGTACGGCAATCCCGCTATAAGGTCACAGTGAACGTGGATGTTTCCGAACGAGTGAATACGTTTGGCGGCAGATATTACCGATGCGGAATCATCGATTCTTGAAATTGCCTTAAGTGTGACGGGATTAGTCGATTGAACACCTATTTCCAACTGTATTTTGCCTTTGGGAAATTGCTTTAACAGCTCGAAATCGTCCTCACGTAAAAGCGAAGCACAAATTTCAAAGTGATATGACAGAGTGAATTCATCGTCAAGCAGCGCTTTCCATATTTGATATGCACGATCGCGGTCAAAATTGAAAGTGCGGTCAACGAATTTGATTATCTTAACGTCGCCGTGATACTTTTGAAAGTCGCGCAGGTCACTCAGAGTATCAGAAACCGATTTTGCGCGCACACCGTCGGTAAGCGAGGAAAGGCAGAAAGAGCATTTGTAAGGGCAGCCGCGTGACGATTCGTAATATGCTATCTTTCCGCCAGGCTCAAGGGCTCGGTAAAGTGATTTTTGAGTTAAAAAGCCATCATACGAGCGTCCTTCAATGATTTTGCCGCCCGCCTTACCGTTTATGAGATCTATCCATGCATTTTCGCCCTCGCCATGTATAAGTTTGTCAACATAGGGGTGTTTTTCAAAAAAACTATCATCCTCAAATGATACCTCGGGTCCGCCAAAAACTACCGTTGAATCGGGACGGAGCTGTTTTAGGGAAGAAGCATATTTCAATAGCTCGGTAATATTCCAGATGTAGGCGGAAAAGCCGTAAATATCCGCATTGGCGTCATATAGCTCACGCAGGACTCCGTCACGCCTATCCTTTAAATTGCGCTCGAGTATTTGTACCGAACAGTCGCTGTCCTTCAGAGCATCGGCTATCGATCGCACAGCTAAATTTGTATGAACGAATGACGAATTAAGGGCAAATAGCAGAATTTTCATTTTTTCATGTCAAAAAATCTTTGACATTATCTCCTTTTCATATCTTTCAAGCATGGAAAAATCCATAGCTGAGGTGTAGAATGTTTCAAGGTCTGCATGCAGACGCCGCGCCTTTTCAAGCGTGCAAAGTGCATCTGTCATTATCGCGTTTCGTAGTTTTGACAGCGATCTCATGCGATGTCGGCAGTCTGAAAACAGCGTGCTGTCAATGAAGCGTTTTGAGTTTATAAAGTTTACTTTTGACATACTGTCATTTTGATGTGCTGTTATAAAGCAGGTCTTGATGTCGTGCACTAAAATGCCGTCGATAACGTTAGGGTCGAGCGGTGAAACGCTTATATCGATAGAATAGCCTTTTGATATAAGCGCATCGGCGAGCAATGCAAAGAATTCGGGATATATGCGGTACTTTTCGTCAATGTAAAAAGCATTTTCTGCTGAATTCTCAAAGGCCGCAGACCTTAACTCGCCGTATCCTGAAATGCACGAGGTGAACAGGCGCCTGATTTTACTTGTGGATACATCACTAAGATGACCTGTCAAGCGTTCGACAAAGTGAATAAGCTTTTGATGATGAGTGTATTCTGATGCGAGAGAGAAAATCTCATCGTCGATGGCCGCCGCAGATGAAAGCAATCGATATGCCGAATTATAGCAATTTGATTTATGCGAAGAAATTCTTTTGATTTCATCGGAATGATTAGCAAGCATCGCTACGTTCCAAAATTGACCGAGATCGCAAAACTGAGAATTAACACCGGGGATTTTTAAGTCGGCTGAATGAGGGGCTGTTCCGTCCCAAAATGCAAACGACTTGTCGTTGTTTTTGATTATAAGTCCGTCAAGCGACGATGGGTCGGACGAACACCAAAAATATTCAACGTCAAAACCGCTGTCGAGAGCCTTGAGCGCTATCGAACGCATGAAAGACGATTTTCCGGTGCCGGGACCGCCTTTTATTATATACAGAAACGAAACCCCGGAAAAAATTGAACTGTCGTAGGAAACGAAACCGTTTCGCGAATTTGCAGCGGCAAAACAGCCGTCCGAAAGACAAACACTATTCATTGCTTTACTCCCCATATCATACTTTATAATATGATATGCATTTTATCGGTAAATGACACATTGACAGCAAAAATAAAGCAATAAACAAGGATAATTTATCATATTAACGTGCTTTTGTCAAGTCTGATGTCTTTTAAAAACAGTATTAATATTGACAAAATACTTACAAAAAGATATAATACAATAGATTATCGCTCTTGGGAGTAAACAGTAATAATGAATATTGAAAAAATAAA
>JAZSMZ010000059.1:0-3663 GCA_045536155.1 Eubacteriales bacterium | reverse complement strand
CAAAGAAGGGCGTGACGCTGGCTTTTGAAAATCTTCGTATGGTTGGAAACCTTGCTTATCTGGCAGATCGCTACGAGCATAACGACAACGTCCGCTTCTGCTACGACTGCGGACACGAGCATTGCTATACGAAGACGGTTCCGTGGATCGATATATTTACCGATAAGATCGTTGCGACCCATATTCACGACAATATGAGCCGTCCTTTCGGGGATAAAACCACAGACCCCGATTCGCATTGGCTGCCATTTGACGGAACCTTCAATTATCACGAAATGATGCGCAAGCTCGATAGGTACGGCTATGCGGGTCCGCTCGTGCTCGAGGTCTACCGGAATGTGAGAGCGGATTATAAAGAACTCACTCCCGAGGAATTTATAGCAACTTCTTTTGACAGAATAAAGCGTATCTCAAAGCTTAGCCGTACGTGAGTCGAACAAAATTGGTTTTGTCGGGCAGATTTTACCGATAACTGCAGTTCTTTCCTTGATAATATTAATATATGATCGTCGGAAAGAACCTTGTTCTCGAAAAAATCTGCTCCGTCAAAACTGCTTCGCACCTCACGGCGAATTAATTTTTGATGGATTTTGGTGGGATTTTGCGAAGCAAGGTATTAACCTTGCAAGTAAAAGCACGCCGAAAGACACGAAAAGAAATCACCGTGAGGCAATTAGGTTCGACTCCCGTACGGCTAAAAAAATATGAGGACTGTTTTTTTGAAGCGTTTGCTTACAATAAAACAGTCCTTTTTTATCGGTCGTTTTTATAAAAGAGAAAACGTCTGTTATCACGGCGCGACGGATATTCCTTTTTTCACAACCACGTGGGTGTAAAATTCAATGTCGGCGGCGAGGTCGCGCTTGCCTTCATCATTGAAGAAAGATATTTTGTCCGCCATAGCGAACAGACGGTTTGTATGCCACATCTCATTGCCAAAGTCCAAAGCCAAGCGTACGCTGATCTTTTCATAGTGCCGAACGATCCGAAGGTCCATGCGGTAAAGCTCGGATATGCGAATAGCTTCTCTTATAAATTCCTCACTTCTCGCATCGCGTTCGGGGATTATTGTGTATTGAGTATTGGCGCGGATGCCAAAATATAAGTCACCTGATGGGTGCTCCGAAGCTTTCTCTTCGACGTGACAGGACCGGCTGATACGGTCGGAGGGCGGATATTCTTTTTCGTAGACGAGTTTACCTTGCATTTTTTCACCCCAAAAATAAAAGTGCGACGACCGAAGCCGCCGCACAAAAACACAGACTTCGATAGTCGCCAAACTAATCCAATAATTACCCACAGCGCGTAGCATATAAATAACCCAGGAAGAAGTCTGCGTTTTGTCAAACGCAACTGAGTTATTTTATGCCTAAAAAAGGTACAGTTATACCTTGCGCTGAATGTTGGTTATTGAATTAGTTTGGCACTTGTATTATACTTCATTTTTGAGGAAAAGTCAAGGGAAAAGCGAAATAAAAACGGCAAAAGTGTTAAATCTGCTCTTTCGTTAGATTTTCAATAGCGTAAAGAGGAAGATTTGTGAGCCAGGATTCCTTTTTATAATCCTGCATTGAAGTTCTGATGGCAATATCGGGGCGGAATTTTTCAGAGTAGGTTCGAAGGCTCTTGGCGCGAAGATTTACTTCGGCTTTTACCTCTACGGGAACGATAGTATCGCCCGTATCTACAAGAAAATCAACCTCACAGCTGCCACCCTCATTGGTATAATAATAAATGTTCAAATCGGGATTCGTAATCAACTGCTGAAGCACGTACTGCTCGGTGAGTGCGCCCTTAAATTCGACAAACAGATCATTTCCGTCAAGCAATATTTTCTTATTCAATCCAACCATACAACCAAGTAAGCCGACATCCACTACGTACATCTTGAATGCTTTCATATCTTCATAAGCCTTCAAGGGTAAATGTCCTGTGGTTACACGGCTTACCTTGTGAACAAGTCCGCAATCGGAAAGCCACATAATCGCGTTTTCGTATTCTTTCGCTCTCCCACCTTCACGCACAAGTCCATAAATAAATTTTTTGTTTTCCTTTGCGAGCTGAGAAGGAATGCTGTTCCAAATCATACGGATCTTCGGAACAGTTTCGTTCGGTGCGTGCTTTGAAAAATCCTGCTCATAGGCCTCAAGTATCCGTCTTTGGATTCGACGAACCTTATTAAAATCATTATCGGAAGCAAAAGAGGCGACAACCTCGGGCATACCGCCGACGAAATAATAATGCTTCAAGGAATCTATAAGATCATGCTTGAATGCCGTCATCATTTCATAATCGCCATGGTCTATCAGATCAACGTATTTTTCCTTGCCCGTAGCTATAAGGAATTCCTTGAAGGAAAGCGGATACAGATTAAGAAAGTCAACTTTGCCTACCGGAAAAGAGGTGCCTTGATGTAATGCGATTCCGAGTAAAGAACCCGCGCAAATAATATGATATTCGGGAGCGTTTTCATAGAAATATTTCAGACTTGCCAAAGCGCGGGGAACTTCCTGTACTTCATCGAAAATAATAAGCGTGTTTTCGGGAGTTATCTTGATGTCGGAATATAACTCCAATCCCGTAACGATTCTGCCGATTGCAAGATCTGAGGAAAACAATTCTGCCATTCTTGAATTGGAATCGAAATTGATATAAACAACCTTATCATATGCTTGCTTACCGAATTCTTTCATAAGCCAGGTTTTACCGACCTGTCTTGCTCCTTCAATGATCAGAGGCTTACGGTCATATTTTCTTTTCCATTTATATAATTCTTCTATCGCCGATCTGTACAAGGTCTTGCACCTCCGTAAAATGATACGATATTATTATATACCAAAAAAACAAAAATGTCAACGAGTTTTAGAAATATTATTACATTTTTACCGACGAACTTTTGCTGTATTTTACATTTTTACCGACGAACTTTTGTAATTTGTTACATTTTTACCGACGAACTTTGCATTTGACAAATAATCCCGACTCAAAACAGCGAGTCGGGATTGGTATTACAGGTTAAACTTCTTAAAATTCGCCTCTCGGATCGAGTCGAAGTGACGGGAGCGGACTCTCCTGAACGCCTCGCAGGTGGCAGCCCACGCGCGCTCGGGGCATTCACTCTTGTATGTATTCGACTCGCTTCCGCGGAATGCCCAGGAAATGAGCGTGCGCGCTCCTGCGTCGTATGCTGCGTCGGCGGCAACGATGATCTCGTCCTCGCGTCCGCGCGGGATGTCGTAGCTCTGTATCCAGATGTGGTTCTGCTTGCCGATCGCGTCCGTCTCCTCGATGATCTGTTTTGATGCCTTATAAACGTACTCATAAGGATCGCGCTTGCCGCTTTTCGGATGCCAGTAGGGGTCGATCCCGAAGTCATTGAGAGTGGGGATGGTCATTATCTTCTTTGCGTAATCGAGCGTGTGGAGCATTACGCAAACGCTGTTTTCGATGCCCATCGACGCCGCGTAGGAGCAGACGGTGTCAAAATAGCGGAGAAGAGAATCTATCCTGAATTCGCGCATCTCGTCGGTCATCTCGGTTGGCATGGGATGACCGTATTTTTCCTCAAAGAGCCTCTGACAGGTCGGGCAGCAGCAGGAGAAGAGCTCGCCCTTCTGCTTGAAGTGGAAGTCGGAGGCCAAGCGGTCTTAGGAAGACAACACT
>JAZSMZ010000126.1:0-11208 GCA_045536155.1 Eubacteriales bacterium | reverse complement strand
CGACTGGTGTATCTCCCGTCAGCGCAACTGGGGCGTTCCGATCCCGATCTTCTACTGTGCTGACTGCGGCAAGCCCTATTACAGCGCAGAAACCTTCAATATCGTATCCGAGCTCTTCCGCAAAGAGGGCTCCAACGCGTGGTTCCGCCGCGATGCATCCGAGATCCTTCCCGAGGGCAGCTGCTGCCCCGACTGCGGATGCAAGTCGTTCACCAAAGAAACCGATATCATGGACGTATGGTTCGATTCGGGTTCCACTCACGCTGCAGTTCTCGATCAGCGTCCCGACCTCGTTTCGCCCGCAGACGTATATCTCGAGGGCGGCGACCAGTACCGCGGTTGGTTCCAGTCTTCCATGCTCACCTCTATTGCCGCAAAGGGCGTTGCACCCTATAAGACCATCATTACCCACGGTTGGACCGTTGACGGCGAAGGCAAGGCAATGCACAAGAGCCTTGGCAATACCGTAGCTCCCGCAGACGTAATCAAGGACAGCGGTGCCGATATTCTTCGTTTGTGGGTATCGTCTGTTGAGTATACAAGCGATGTCAAGATCTCGAAAGATATCTTAAAACAGCTTTCCGAAGTATACCGCAAGATCCGTAACACCGTTCGAATCCTTCTTGCAAACCTCGGTGATTTCAATCCCGACACCGACGCTGTATCGCTTGAAAATCTCACCGAGATTGACAAATGGGCTCTCGGACGTCTGAATGCCCTTATCAAGAGCGTTCACAACGCATATACCAACTACGAATTCCACTATATCTATCATAACATCAATAACTTCTGTACCATCGATATGTCGAAGCTTTATATCGACATTATCAAGGACAGAGTATACGTCGAGCGTGCCGACAGCCTGCCTCGCCGTGCGGCTCAGACCGTTATGTACGAGATCATGCGTGCGCTTACACTTATGCTTGCTCCCATTCTTTCCTTCACTGCAGAAGAGATCTGGAGATACATTCCCCATCGCGCAGGCGACGATTGCCGCAGCGTATATCTCAACGATATGCCTGTATACAATCCCGAGTGGGAATTTGCTGATATCGAAGAGCATTGGAATAAGCTGTTTGACATGCGTGACAGTGTGCTTACCGCTCTCGAAGAGGCACGCAACAAAAAGCTCATCGGTAAGTCGCTTGAGGCAAAGGTTAAGATCACAAGCTCCGATGCATCTGTGATCGATACTCTCAACAGCTTCGGTAATGAAACTCTTGCAACAGTATTCATCGTTTCCTCAGTTGAGGTCGTACTTGATGAGAATGCAGGCAAGTTTGATGTAGAAGTTGACGTTGCAGACGGAAAGAAGTGCGACCGTTGCTGGATGCACTCCGTTGAAGGCGAGGAGACCGAGGATGGCTTCATCTGCGCTCGCTGCAAGAAGATTTTGGGACTTTAATTCAGACGCTTCTTAAGGAAAAAAGCTGTGAATAGCTTAAATGGCAAAAAAACATACAATCGCATGTGGCTGGCAGCATATTTGCTGTCGGCTGCTGCGATCGTCGGTATTGATCAGCTTACAAAATGGCTGACAGTCAGATATTTAAAGCCGATAGGCGATTTTCCGCTCATCAAGGATGTTTTGCATCTGACTTACGTGGAAAACCGCGGCGCGGCATTCGGAATGCTCAGCGATAACCGATGGGTGTTCATGGTGCTGTCAACCGTTGCGATTTTGGGCATTGCCGTTTTCATGTGCGCTTTTTCGCATAGGATCAATCCGATTTTCGGTTCGGCGCTTGCCATGATCGTGGGCGGTGGTATCGGAAATATGATCGACCGCATCGCACTCGGATACGTTGTCGATTTCATCAATTTTGAGCTTATCGATTTTGCCGTATTCAACGGTGCCGATTCCTTTATTTGCATCGGTGCGGCGATAATGTTCATCTACATTATCTTTTTCGACAGAGAAGAGAAGACAGACAAAAAAACAAAAGAAGAAGGGTCAGATAATGCCGAAAACGAGGCTTGACCTTTATGTAGCCGCCGCCGAAGGAATTACCCGATCGGCGGCGCAACGGCTTATAGAGGAAGAAAACGTTAAAGTTAACGGTAAGGTTGAAAGTAAAAATTATAAGGTGGAAGAGGGAGACGAGGTTGCTATAAACCGTCCTGAGCCCAAGCCCTGCGGTGTTGAGCCGGAGGATATTCCTCTTGATATACTCTACGAGGACAGCGATCTGCTCGTTGTATCAAAGCCGAAGGGGATGGTTGTCCATCCCGCACCCGGAAACCCCAACGGCACGCTCGTCAATGCGCTTCTTTTCCACTGCGGCACCAATTTGTCATCGGGCGGCGATAGCGAATACGAGGACGAGGGCTCTTTTACCGGAATCGGCGGAGTTTTGCGTCCCGGAATCGTTCACCGCATCGACCGCGACACGAGCGGACTTTTAGTCGTTGCCAAAAACGACAGCGCCCATCTCTTTTTGTCAGATCAGCTTAAAGAGCGCAAGATGGGCCGCATATATGAAACGGTTGTTTTCGGGAATGTACGCGAAGACGAATTTACAGTCGATATGCCCATCGGCCGTCATCCGACCGACAGAAAAAAGATGGCTGTTGTGTCAAACGGTCGTAATGCCGTCACTCACGGAGAAGTTTTAAGACGCTTTTTTACTCCCGAAGGCACTTTTTCACACGTGCGTCTGAGACTTGAAACGGGAAGAACGCATCAGATCAGGGTGCACATGGCAAAAAAGGGACATCCCGTAATTGGCGATACCGTTTATGGCGGAGATCATAGTAAATTTGCACAGCGAAACGCTAATATTCTGTGCGGTCAATGCCTTCACGCGCGTACTTTAGAGATAGTGCATCCCAAAAGCGGTGAGGTCATGAGCTTTGACGGCGGCTTGCCCGACTATTTTACCGCGATACTCAAAAAGCTTGACAGTATGGACAGAGAATAAAAAATGGCAAATAATAAGAAATATGTAATAGTCAGCGACCTTGACGGGACTTTTTTTGCATCAAACGGTCTTCCCACAGAGAACAACCTGGCTGCAGTTGAGCGTTTTAAATCTGCAGGACATTATTTTACGATAGCTACAGGACGATTCAGACCGCAATGGTGCGAATGCGCAAACGCCCCCTGTATTCTCGCAAATGGCTCATTTATGCTTGACGTTGATAGAGGCGAGATCATTAACGAGCGCACATTTGATTCGAAGGATGCTTACGAATTGCTAAAAGAAGTGTGCGATGTGTTTGGCAATATCAGAGTAAGATATACAGACCGAAACGATATCCACTATCTTTTTTTGACCGACAGCGATGATGAAATATCGGAAAGTTGGTATAAAATCGTTTTCGAAAGTGTTATAGAGAGTGAAAACGACACACCGTATATGAGAGCAGATCTTCGCAGAATAAGCGATTATCTTCGCTCAAAATATCCTGACAGATTCAGATATAACTTTTCAGCCCCCTTTCTTTTTGAACTTTTGCAGCACGGGGCATCAAAGGGAGTGTGCATCGGTGACCTCAAAGACTATTTCAAAGCTCGCGGCGAGGACGTTACTGTCGTAGCCATCGGCGATTATGAAAACGATATGGAAATGCTTGAGGCTGCAGATATAGCCGCCTGCCCGTCGAATGCTTTGCCGTCGGTTCAAGGATATGTGGAAAGCCGCGTACAAAAGGGAAGCGGAATCATCGTTTCCGATAACGACAGCGGAGCTGTAAGCGACCTTGTCGATAAACTTTTAAATAGCTGAAAATACGCCTAAGGGCGTATTTTTTCGCTTTACTGCATAGATTGTTTAATAGCTCTTTAATATGGAAATAATATAGAGAAATAATTTGGAATTTTGAAAAAATATGTTGAAAAAAATCGCATTTTTTGATATTATTATATAAATGAAACTTGCTTCTTAAAGAAGAGGCGTAAAGGAAGGATTATTTGATGAGAAGAGTATCGCGCGAACCGATCTATATAAAAATTGCGGCACTTTTGCTTGCTGTTGTCATTGTTGCATCGACCGTCTTCGGCGTATATTTGCTTGTAGGCGCGAATCGTGCTGTAAACATCAATGCAATATCGCTTCCTTTGACTTCGACCGTGGAGCAAAGTCAGACAAGCCGTCCTATCCGCGATCCCGACAGCGAGGTGCGCGGCGTATGGATCGCCACCGTTTCAAATATCGATTTTCCTTCAAAGCCCGGACTTTCGGCAGACGAGCTGAAAAAAGAGCTTGTCGATATTGTAAATACCGTCAAAAGCGCAAATCTTACCTCGATCTATTTTCAAGTGCGTCCTACCTGCGATGCTTTTTACGATTCTGAATTTTTTCCTTCGTCGGCATATCTGACGGGAAGTCAGGATAAGGGTGTAGCAGGCGGATTTGACGTGCTCGAATACCTTATAGATATCGCCCATGCCGAGGATATTGACGTTCACGCATGGGTAAATCCCCTCCGCGTGACGAGTGGCACCGAGGCAAATCCCGCACACGATCTCAACTCTCTCGGGCTGAATAATCCTGCGAGATTGCACCCGGAGTGGACCGTAAAATACGCTGACGGCAAGATATATCTTAACGCCGGCATTGCCGATGTCCGTAAGCTCGTCGCCGACGGATGCGCCGAGATCGTTGAAAACTACAACGTGGACGGAATTATTTTCGATGACTATTTCTATCCCTATCCCGTAACAGGTGCATCTTTTGACGATGACGCGCAGTACGAATCGTACATCGGTGATCTGTCAAAGGACGATTGGCGCCGTGAAAATATAAATCAGATGGTCAAGGGCTGTTACGATGCCATAAAGGCTATACGTCCCGAATGTAAATTCGGCATATCGCCCTTCGGCATCTGGCAAAACGACAACGGTCAAAACGGCGGCAGCGCCACAAGCGGCTTTGAAAGCTATAAAAGCCTCTATTGCGATGCTAAGGCATGGATCGAGGGCGGATACATCGACTATATCGCGCCCCAGCTGTATTGGCGATTCGCGCAGTCGGGCTCAAAATTTGACGTGCTCTGCCGTTGGTGGAATGCCCTTTGCGATGGCACGGGAGTTGATCTTCTGATTGCCCACGGAGCGTACCGATCTGCCGAATGGGGATCAGATTCCGAGATAAAAAATCAAGTTGAGTTTGCCCGCAGTGAAATGACCTATCGCGGCAGCATCATGTACGGATACGCCGCGATAAAGCGAAACGATCAGAATCTTATCGAACAGCTTCGCGACGTTTATTCGAGAAATATAGTTTATACCGATCCCGCTTCAAATGCAACTCTTCTGCAAATATCATCTCCTGAAAACGGAAGCGTTTTGCAGTACGATAATATATATCTTATCGGTTCTTCCGATCCTGCATACCCCGTTTATCTGAACAATAAAAAGATAAGCCGCACCAAATCGGGATATTTTTCGCTTTACGTTCCTCTGAGCAAGGGAGAAAACGTATTTACATTCGTTCAGAACGGTCTGGGCATAAACTACACGGTAACTAACGGCACCGTTAAGAGCGAGACAGTCTGGAAGACGATGGACGCGTATTCGGTGGTCCCAATTTTGCCCTCAAACGATTATAATATCAAGGGTGGGGAGAAGATATCGGTTTCCGCCTATGCTCCGAGCGGATCGAAGGTAACGGCCGTGCTCGGTAATATTACTGTAAACTTGACTCAGTCCACCTATCCTAAGGGTAGCAGTAAGCTTCTTGAGGCAAGATACGAGTGCACGATGACCCTTCCCAATGCCGGAGAAGGCAGTCAGATCCCGCTCGGCAATATAGTATACAAAGCAAAGCGCGGATTTGAAAGTGCCGAAGCAACGGGGGCTTCTGTCACCGTAAATAACAGTGATATCATCTGCACCGTTGAGGTTATCAAAAACGATTCCGAGCTCAAGGTGTCGCCCACAAGCTGGTACTACGACGATTATACTCCTGCCGCTATCGGAATGCGCGCCAATGCAGTTCGCCTTGCTGAGGGCTTCTACAAGCTCGAGATGGGCGGTTATATCGCCGAGAGCAACGTTCGAGTTATAGAAGAGAGCGTATCGAACGAATATGCAATAAAATCGCTTTCAGTTGATGTAAATAACGGCAAGACACGACTCATGATCAAGAGCGACGGTAAGTGTGCTGTCAACGGATATATGAACGACGACGGACTTTTCTCGCTTGCCGTATATAATGCATCGTGCGATGCGAGCAGCGTAAAAATTGAGAAAAATCCCATTTTCAAATCGGCCGAGATAGAGAAAAACGAAGAAAAGAAATGGGTAAAGATCCTCTTAAAGCCGTACAGTGTTGACAATTTCTACGGCTTTGAATATTATTATACCGACGGATACACGGTGGTCGAGTTCCGCAATCCGCAGACTCTTGCCGAAGGCGATCTCCCCCTTTTAGGTAAGACCATTGTGGTAGATGCGGGTCATGGCGGAAGCGAGACAGGGGCAAATACACCGTTGTCCCGCTATTACGAGAAGGCCTTGAACTTGTCGATAAGTCAGGCACTGTGCGAAAAGCTTAAAGCTCTCGGTGCAAACGTTCACATGATACGCACCGAGGATGTCACCGTACCGATAGCCGATCGACTCAGCTTCCTTATGGAGCTCGAGCCCGATCTTTGCGTATCTATCCATCACAATTCGATGACTCTCGATACCGATATCACCACGATCCGCGGACTTTTGGGACTTTACTTTGCCGATTCGGGCAGACTGCTTGCCAAATGCATATCGTCCTCTGCCGCCGATGAGCTCAATCTGTATGAGCGCAGCGCGGCAAAGCAGCGCTTGGCCATGGTGAGAAATCCGAAATTCCCCTCAATGCTCCTTGAGGTAGGCTTCCTTACCAACGTAGAGGAGTTTGAAATGCTGTCATCGGCAATAGGTATCGACCGTGCCGCCGAGGGAGTTGCAAAGGGAATAATCGAGTATTATAAGGTACAGTCGGAATTTATTAGATAAGCGGCCTTAAAAAGCATTTAAATAGGGCGAAAAAGCACTTTTCACCCTCACCTTCGGAAAAAATACACTCATTTACAATAAATTTTGGGGTTACATTTTTCGGCCCTTTTGCTTATAATATTAATGAGAAATCAAGAAACGGAGATATTATAAGCGTGGAGCTCATTTTGATAAACACGAGCAAGCTGAAGATTATGCTTACTCCCGACGATATGAAGAGATATTCTCTCGATATCGATAAAATGAATTACGATAATACAGAGACCCGCAGAGTATTCTGGAACATTCTCGATACGGCGAAGCATGAGACCGGATTTGATGCTGCCTCCGACAGAGTGTGCATTCAGGTCTACCCGTCGAAGGGCGGCGGTTGCGAGATGTACGTTACAAAGCTTGCATCCGAAAAGTACGAGAGGGCAGAAAAAAAGTCACCCGACAGTGTCTTGAAAGAAGACGATACGCTTTGCGATGATACATACGTTTTTGAAACTCTGGGTGAACTTTTGCAGTTTTGCCATTCGGCGTCGCTGTCCGGCTTTAAGGGTGAAAGCAATCTTTATACCGACGGTAAGCGCTACTATCTTACCTTTACGCAAAAGTGCGAAAAGGTTCCTTGCATCGAATTTGCAAAGAAGGTCAGATCCCGTCTTGTAAAAGAGTATTTTGCAGAGCGGTGCAGGGTAATATGTAAATCGGACGCAATAGCAAAAATGGCATCCTTTGTATAACCATAAAAATAAATCGGAAAGGAGTTACGCATAGCGTAATTCAAAAAAATGACGTTACAAGAGCTTGAAGCAGCCTGCAAAAAATGCGAAAAATGCGAGCTTTGCAAAACGCGCACCAATCTCGTTTTCGGAGTAGGTTCGCCCAATGCAACGCTGATGTTTGTGGGCGAAGCACCCGGTGAGCAGGAGGATCTCGCAGGTATACCCTTTGTCGGACGCGCGGGAAAACTGCTTGATAAATTTCTTGAGGCTGTTGAGATAGACAGAAACGAAGTTTACATAGCGAATATACTGAAATGCCGCCCTCCCAAAAACCGCGATCCGCTCCCCGAGGAGCAGGATATGTGCATTGATTGGCTGAGAAATCAGGTAAGATGCATAAAGCCGAAGATGATAGTCTGCCTCGGACGCATTTCGGCGATGCGGCTTATAAAGAGCGATTTCAAGATCACCAAAGAGCACGGCGAGATATTTGACCGAGGGGATTTCAAGATGTGCGCGGTGTATCATCCGTCCTATCTGCTCCGCGATCCTCGTAAGAAAGAGGATATGCTCGTAGATATGCGTAAGATCAAAGAAACGCTCGATTCTTTGTCTTGAGTATCGGAAAGGACAGTATACAAAGTGACACTTGATACATCATCGGTAGGATATTCAGTCCTTACAATGCTTTTGGTCGTAGTCGTGGGATATATAGCTCAAAAGCTTAATTTCTTCCCGGGCGACACCAGAAAGCGTTATTCCGACATTATTATCCGAATAGGTCAGCCATTTTTGATAGTCGGTTCGATCACATCGATCGAGTATTCATCCGAAAAGTTAAAAGACGGATTTTTCGTACTCTTTTTAGGCCTTGCCACTATCGCTTTAGCCGGTGTGATCGCCTTTTTTGCAACCCTTTGGATGAAGAACAAGGATGAGCGAAAAATTGCCGAATTCGGATCAATGTTCTCCAACTGCGGCTTTATGGGAATCCCCGTGTTGCGCGCTCTCTTCGGAGATATAGGCGCATTTTGGGCGGCGTTTTACCTTATTGCTCTCAATCTGTGCCAATGGACGTATGGCATATACATCTGGTCGCGCGGCCGTGACGACATAAAGCTCAATTTAAAGAGCATACTGCTCAACTACGGCACAGTGCCCAGTGCTATTGGTATTCTGCTGTTTGTTACCCGAGTCCCGATACCCGATCCGGTGCTTGATTCGATAAACTACGTCGGATCCCTTTGTACCCCAATTTCGATGCTCGTTATCGGCGCGCTTATCGCAACGATAGAGCCGAAGCGACTTGTGACAAACGTAAAGATTTATATCTTCTGCATTATCAAGCTTTTTGTTGTGCCCTTTATAGTAATCACCGTTTGCCATTTTGTTGGGCTCTCAAATGAGATGATGCTTTTTATCGCAGTCATTTGTTCTTTGCCCAGCCCGTCAAATGTAGCTATGTTCGGCGAAAAGTTTGATATACTCCCCGACTTTGCGGCCCATGCGGTAGGCATGGGAACGATCCTTTCAACGCTTACCGTGCCAATTATGGTGCGATACGCGGAGTTCCTTCTTTCACTGTAATTAAACAAACAAAAAAGAACTGCGGCAAATTTGCCGCAGTTCTTTTTGTACTATGTCAAATCAGTGATATTAGCCTTCGTAAACGAGGTTGTCCTTGATCATCTGATCAACGTTGGTGGCATCCCACCATGCACCTGCGATTGCAACGTTAGCGGTAACTTCTTTGCCCTCGAGAGCGAAGATAGCCTGCTCAACGGAGTTGTAACCGATTGCGTAGGAGTCCTGAGCAACGGAACCAACGAGCTTGGGACCGGTGGTGGCCTTCATCCATTCGATCTGCTTGGAGCCTGCATCAAAGCCTGCAAACTTAATAGCATCATACTTGTTGCCTGCAGCACCGATTGCATCGTAAACCTGCTTTACAACACCTTCGTTGGACATGAAGATTGCGCTTGCACCCTTTTCAAAGAGAGCTTCGAGAGCTGCCTTGTATGCGTTATCAGCATCACCGGGCTTGATCTCGTGAGCGATCTCGTACTTGCCTGCGGTGGTAGCATCAGCGTCAGCGAGTTCCTTGAACTTTTCGATAAAGCCGCCTGCTCTGTCGATACCGGTCTGAGTTTCGTCATGCTGGATAACACCGACAACATACTTGTCAGAAGCAGCGATGTCAGACTTGATAGCTTCGAAGAACTTTTCAGCTACGAGGCCGGCAGCGAGTCTGTTGGAGGTAGCAACGGAAGCAAGAATGGGGTTCTTGCCGGCGTTGTCAAGAGCTGCAACGTCGTTTGCCCAGATACCGGAGTCAAACTGAACTACGGGGATGTTGGTGTCCTTTGCCTGGGTGAGGTAATCAACGAAGCCTTCGCCGATGGTAGCGAGAACGATAGCATCAGCCTTGTTGGAAAGAGCGGTCTGAACCATTTCTTTCTGAGAGGGGAGGTCTTTTGCGGATTCGCTTGCGGGGCCGCGGAAGGTTACTTTGTAACCGTACTTAGCGCCTGCGTCTTCTGCGCCCTTTCTAACGGACTGCCAGAATGCATGGGATTCGCCTTTAGCAATAACAGCTACTGTCTTAGTGTCGTCAGCGGGGGTGCATGCTACGAAGAGAGTAAGCGCCATTGCTGCGATAAGGAAGAGTGCAACTAATTTTTTCATGATTAATCTCCTTTTTTTATTTTTATGGAATATCCATAATTAACTTAAATTATAATTATTTTACCTTGCTGGCGTTCTTTTTCTTGATAACGTCCATCAAAACTGCAACTACAACGATGATACCGGTAAGAACGTAGGTAACGTAGGTGGAGTTGAGGTTGAGGTTGAATCTTGCCAGAACAAAGTTGAGACCGCTTCGGATTACAACAAGCATGATCGAGCCGATTACAGAGCCTGCGATGGATGCAACGCCGCCGGCAGCACTTGTACCGCCGATGTAAACGCCTGCGATAGCGTCAAGCTCCATGCCGTTACCGGTTGCAGATGCAACGGTTGCAAAGGATGCAGCCCAGAAGATAGCCGCGATACCGGCGCCAAGGCCGCTGAGGGTGTAAGCGATGATTTTGTATTTGTCGGTGTTGATACCCGAAAGACGGGTGGCTTCTTCGTTACTTCCTATCGAGAGAATATATCTGCCGACTTTGCACTTGTACATAAGGTAAGCGCAGATAAGTGCGAAGAAGAGAACCCAAATAAATCCCGACGGAATGCCGTTTGCATTGGAGAACACTTTATTGAACCAAGTTCCGTTGGGGTAGAAGATGTTGGGGATCTCAACGATAAGTGCGCTGAGACCTCTTGTGAACATCATTGTACCGAGGGTAGCGATGAATGCGGGGATCTTAAGCTTTGCAACGAGCAGACCGTTTAAAAATCCGAAGAATGTACCAATAGCGATCATGATCGGAATGGTCGCCCAAAGGGGCATGCCGTTCATATAGAGCTTGCCTGCAACAACTGCAGATGCGATACATACTGTACCGATGGAAAGGTCGATACAGCCGGTTGCGATACCAAACGTAACACCGAGTG
>JAZSMZ010000048.1:0-18116 GCA_045536155.1 Eubacteriales bacterium | reverse complement strand
TCCTTGGCTCACAGAACGACATGGCTACGATCCGACTTATCGGAGCCGCAATTAACGGACGTCCGATAGAAGCTAATGACAGAGTATTGCAGTACGAAGAGGTTTTGAATACCAAATTCAAAGTCCTGTCTTCTGCTGAACTTTATGCAGACAGTAACGCTGACGGCGTATTTGAATCAATAACCTCCAATGAAACCAGACTTGAAATGGCCATACGCTCGGGACTTGATCTTAAGATCAGCGGTATTGTGCGCACAACCGACGGATCTTCGAGCACCAATTTCGGCGCAACTTTCGGATATACCTCTGCTTTGACAGAATATCTTATCAACAAATCCAACTCATCTCCTGCATCTGTTGCTCAAAGAGATGAGAAGAACAAAAATTTTGATGTCCTTACCGGCCTTCCCTTCGAGATGCCAGATGAGGGTGAACTCAGCGACGAAGAAAAGGCAGCCGACGTATACGAATTCCTTTCATCCCTTTCCGACAGCGAAAAGGTTGAACAGTATATAAAGATCTTATCTATACCCAATCAAGAAGTAATCAACTCAACATTAAGCGCATTTAAAACCCAGAATGACAGCCGAGAGAAGCTTGAATCATACATTGCTGATGCTTATTCCATTGACAACGAGACAATTCACGATTATCTGTCAGATTACACTGATGACGAGCTGAATACGCTTATTGAAGAGCAGATCACTGCCATGTTAAAAACTCAGGCAGCTGAAGCTGCTGAGGCTCACATTAAATCATTAATGGAAAGTCCAAGCGAAGAAGAGCTTCAAATGATCGTCGGATCTATCACATCAAAATTAGCTGACAGAATGACAAAAATTGGCTTTATCGCCGCAGACTGGGCAAAGAGCACGTCGATGCCCATGGAAACTCTCATGGGATATCTCTTCCCTCTTGAGGATGAAAAAATCGATGCCTATGTTTACAGCATAGCCCTGAAAATGGCTCCCGACTATTACAACGGTGCGATGCTCGGCACAGATGCAAAGCAGGCCAAAGCAGCTGCCGAATTTAACAAAGTCCTCGAGTTGGCAGATCAGGCAACCCTTTTGACATGGTATGATATATGCATGCCGTCATCGCTTTCAACCTCAAATTATGAGGCTAATCTCATCCGTCTCGGAGCGCTTGATCTTGATGTTCCCAATACAATTTCGATCTATGCCCGCACATTTGAGGACAAGGACGCGATTGCTGACCTTATTGCTGCATACAACGACTCCGTTGACAGCGACTCGCGCATTAACTATACCGACTATGTTGCCATGCTGATGTCGGGTATTACAAATATAATTAATGCCATCTCCTACGGACTCATTACCTTTGTTTCTATCTCCCTTGTTGTTTCGTCCATTATGATAGGAATTATCACCTACATTTCCGTTCTTGAACGAACAAAAGAGATCGGTATTCTTCGTTCGATCGGTGCTTCAAAGAAAGACGTTTCTCGTGTGTTCAACGCCGAAACGGGTATCATCGGACTTACATCGGGATTCTTGGGTGTCGGTATATCACTCCTTCTCTGCATACCCATATCGGCACTCGTGCATGCTCTATCCGGAGTATACGACTTGAATGCATTTATCCGTCCCGAGCATTGCGTTGTACTTGTGCTCATTTCTTTCATACTGACCCTTATATCGGGAGTTATCCCCGCAAGGATCGCATCAAAGAAAGATCCTGTGGAAGCTCTTCGCAGCGAATAATATGTATTTATAGAAAAAGCCGTTAATAACGGCTTTTTCTATTGCAAAACTTTCTGTTTCATGGTATAATCTATGTATGACAATATTCTTTTCAAATCAGGAGATGATTTTATGGATATCAGAGATTACATGGCAATTGAAGGCGAAAAGCCGCTTGACAACATTAAGCCCGACGGTGGTTTTTGCGGAATTTTCAGAACAATAGGTATTATCGGAGACAGCCTCTCCTCAGGCGAGTTTGAGGGCATGAGTAACGAGGGTCTTCGCAGCTGCCACGATATGTATGAATACTCGTGGGGACAGTATATAGCACGTGCCGCTGGTCTTACCGCATACAATTTCTCACGCGGCGGCATGACGGCTATGGAGTACATAAAATCCTTTGGTGCAGAGCGCGGATTCTGGGATCCCTCGCTTGCCTGCCAGGCATATATTTTTGCACTCGGCGTAAACGATCTTTACGGCGCAAAGCTTGAAATCGGTACTGCCGACGATGCATTTTCGGACGTTGACAACAACACGTTTGCCTATTGGTACGGTCAGGTGATTCGCCGCTATCGCGAGATACAGCCGAAATCTCGTCTCTTCCTCGTTTCTATGCCAAGAAACAGCGAAGACCCGAATGCTGATGACAACAAGCTTGAAGCGGCTCATTCAAAGCTTCTCAATGAAATTGCAGAGAGACTCGATTTCTGCTACGTTATCGATCTTTTCAAGTACGCTCCCGCATACAAGACGGAAGAATTCAAGCGCAATTTCCACATGGCAGATCACATGAATCCGGCAGGATACAAGCTTACAGCCTATTTCATTTCCTCGTATATTGATTACATTATCCGCCACAATCCCGATGATTTCCATCAGGTGCCCTTTATCGGAACGGATATCTACAATAAAAATTATAAATATTAATGTCAAATGCCCGGCAGATCAAGGTCTGTCGGGCATTATATTACCATCGTATCATGTTTTTTTACTTTTTGTATAAGCTCCATTTAATTCTTGTTGAAATAACCTACTATTCGTTCAGCATCAGCATTTGATATACCTTTAACAGCAGAAATGTCCGATATATCAGCTTCTTTAATCTTAGAAATCGTCTTAAAATGTGCAAGCAGAGCTTTTGCTTTAGCAGGTCCGATTCCTTCGATGTCTTCAAGCGAAGAACGCTTAATCGCCTTGGAGCGGCTGTTGGACATCTTGGTTATTGTAAAACGATGAACCTCTTCCTGCAGCTTATATATAAAATTGAACACAGTCTGCTCACGCGCGATTGAAATATCCTCGGTATCGGACGACAGAGCACGCGTTTTATGGTATTCGTCTTTCACCATGCCGAATACGGGAATATCATAGCCCAGCTTAGCCATAAGATCCCGTATTGTCGAAACGTGTCCTTTGCCGCCATCGAGCAATATAAGATCGGGCAGGCTTTCCCTATGCTTGAATCTTCGTTCTATTGCCTGTGACATCGAAGCATAGTCGTCCTGGCCGACTGCATCTTTAATGTTATAGCTTCTGTATTGAGATTTTCTGAACTTACCGTTTTCTGCAACAACCATGCCTGCAACAATAGCATCATTACCCATGTTGGATATATCATATGCCTCAATGCGATCGGGAACGACCTCAAGAGACAATATCTCTGCCAACCGAATCAACATTTTGTTGTCGCGGTCGCTTTCTGCGAGATACGATACTGCATGATTCTTTGCATTCTCGTATACCATATCACACAGCTTGCGCATATCGCCGCGCTCGGGAAATAATATGTGTGATTTTGTATTGTTATCAGCAAGATAGTCGATAAGAGTTTTACGACTGTCAGCATCAAGATCAAAGCCAAAAACAAGTTCTTTGGGAATATAGCCTCGTCTTGTATAAAGGTCACATATAAATGGAGTTAGTGTTTCGCTGTCACATATCTGCTCCGACGAAAAAATGAAATGTTCGCTGTCAGCAACAAAACCCATACGTATATAGAACACCGAAAGGCAGGAGCATCTCTCCTCGGTATAGAGCGCGAAAACATCCTGATCCGCATCGGGAGAGTTGACCGCCTTTTGCTTTTCAAGCAATTTATCAAGCGAACGTATACGATCGCGGTAGAGTGCTGCATTTTCAAACATCAGATTCTCTGCGGCATATTCCATTTGCGCTTCAAGCGAAGATCTCACTTCGGAAAACGATCCGCGCAAAAAACGCATTATATCCTTAAAAGTTTCCTTATAGCTCTCGCTTGATATTTCTCCTGTGCAAAGTCCGATGCACTGACCGAGATGCTTATACATACACGGCCTTTCCTTACCAATATCTCGAGGGAATTTCTTTTTGCAGTTGGGTATCTTAAAGGTGCGCTCAACAGTGTGAAGTATGTCATAAGCGCTTGACATAGACGAGTACGGGCCAAAATATTTACCTTTGTCGCCTTCCCTCTGCCTTGTTACAGAAATGGTAGGATACTCGTCAAAAGCTGTGATTTTAATATATGGATAGCTTTTTGCATCCTTTAATTTTATATTATATTTTGGCAAATGAAGCTTGATTAGCTTATTTTCAAGCGCCAACGCTTCCATTTCGGTATCGGTAAGCATATAATCGAAATCAAACACCTGCGATACCATTCGTGCGGTTTTGGGGGAATGGTCTGTATCAGTAAAATACTGCGACACGCGCTGACGAAGCACCTTTGATTTACCTACATAGATGATAGTGCCGGCGCGGTTCTTCATTATATACACACCCGGGGTATAAGGCAGACGGTTAGCTTTTTCAAGCAGTTCGGATTTGTTCATAACATTCTAAAACAGCGCATGCATACCTTTCTAAAAAGTTGTTTTATAGGTAAAAAGGCGAATAACACGATATCGGTGTTATTCGCCACAAAATCAAAGCATGTTATTATTCGTTGAAGCCGGTATTAACAAGTGCAACGAGACCTTCAAGTGCATCAGCCTCATCAGCACCGTCTGCGATAAGAGTAATCTCCATGCCCTTCACGATACCGAGCGAAAGAACACCGAGCAGGCTCTTTGCATTGACGCGGCGGTCTTCCTTCTCTACCCAAATAGAACTTTTATACGAGTTGGCCTTCTGAATGAAGAAAGTAGCCGGTCTGGCATGCAGTCCAACGCTATTTACAATAGTCACATTTTTGGAAATCATAATTCCCGCTCCAGTCATTTTAAAATATCTTTTATTATATCATTTACATTATAGCAGAAACGATAAATAAAATCAAGAGTTTTTTAATATTTTTTCCCAAATAACGCACGATTTCACGTGATTAATGATATTTTTGTGTAAATTTACAGCAAATTGTCATTATTGACGGTCACCGACGTTATAATAAAATCACAAGTTACATTTTTACTCTTGACCGTGATCTTCTTATTAGGTGCTATAAAGGTAGTACCGTTAAGCATAAATCCGCTTTCAGTCAACGTTCCCGAGGCCTTGATCTCGCCTCTTATATCAATATATGCAGATGTGTATGAGAGTATCATTGCGCCATCCTCGTTTTCATGATACTGCTCCGCCTCAGACGACTGGGCGTTTTGAAGTGTACCGAGAACTACACTGTTTTGATCAATATAGAAGACATCTCCCGTAACAAATGCATCGATGGTAGAAGGCGATGCCTTCAGTACCAAAAAAGATATTGTAGCTTCGTCGGTTCGCGATCTGAGTCCAACGCGATCAGCCAGGTTATATCTGAGTGCAATACTGAAGACAAGAGCAAAAACAACAAGGATGATCATAAAGTCGATTATGTTAAATCTCTTTTTACCTTTTTCAATTTTGTTATCCATATAAGTATTATCCTTTAAAAATACGACGTTAGAAATATCAATGTTTACATTGTAATCAGGAAACGACTTCGCTGATTGCCGTGCAATATCCTTCCCCAACAAAATTCGGTACTCTCAGAGAAACCTTCTTGCCCACAGTCATTGTATAACCGCCGATGTTGTAGACACCGCCCGTAATATCGGCAGTTGCTCTTACAGTGAGAGTGATATCTATGTGATTGGGATACTCGGAGACAACAAGCTCACCGAATTTATTGGGCGCCGTGTGCTCAGCTTTACTATACTCAGCCGAAACAAGCTTACCGATATCATAAAGCGTTGCGCTGTCTGTAACGGGATCTCCTTCGTTGAAGAAGCCTTCACCACGGAATTCGTCACGCACTTTTTTTATACGCACAGTATATTCGATCTCCACCTGCTTTTGATTTGCAGAAGCATCAGTGCTTGAAAAACCGAATATCCACACAAGCGCAGCCACGGCTGCAAGAATTATTAAAATAAGGAGTGCATCGATAAAATTAAAACGTATTTTTGCTTTTGAACCCTTTATAGCCATATCTTTTCTTACACATCAAACAAGAAATAATGTGTTTCCTTTCTGAAAAATATTCGGGCAATGCAATTAAATAATCACATATCATCCAGAGAACGCGAATATTCTTTGCGCGCAATCTTTCTTGCGGCACTTGCAAGTCCCAACAGCAGCCAGAACAACAAGAAAATTCGGTAGTTATACCAAACATAGTCGGTCATACCCTGGGCAAGTACAGCCATAACACCGCAGAGCGCAGCGGCAGAATATAGCTTGTACTTTCTTGCGGGTTTATACATCTGTTTTTCATTCACATAGAATGTGAAGTTATATATAACCATTAAAAGTATTACAACAAGGAAAGCCACAAGTCCTATAATTCCAAGTTCAATGCCTATCTGCAGATATAAATTATGCGAATGAGGCGCACTCTCGATTCCTGCAAGCGAGTACGAAGGGTACACAATGGCAAAGGCATCTTTTCCAACGCCAATGCCCGACTCGAAATGGTCGGCGAACATATTGATACAACCCTTCCATATGTTTACGCGATAGGCAGTCGACGAGTCGGCAAGATTTCCGATAGATGTGAAGCGTCTGATGATGTTATCAGGTAATACAAACGGTAAAAGAGGTACGCACAAAACACCGAGGACACAAATTGCCAATGCTCGCTTTGAAATAATCACAAGGAAGATAAGCAAGCCGATCATGCCGCCCAGCCAAGCTCCACGTGACATAGTATAAACAAGTGCAAGGCCTACAAGAGCCGCCGTAACTCCCGATGAGATCTTTGACAGCCAGCCGCTTCTATATACAAATAATGCAACTATCAAAGGCAGACACATTATGAGGTACTCGGCCAATACGTTTGGGTTATCAAATGTAGATGTGATTCGTCCGGTATTTTCGAACATATCGCTGTCCTGCCAAATAGTCAAGGCAGTACCTGAATAATGTTGATATATTCCTATTATCGCAACAATTGTTGACGAAGCCAACAGTGATGCGATGCATCGGTTAAACCATTGTTCGGTACGAATAAGCACAACAACAATAAAATATCCGAGCATGAGACATGCGTATATCAGCGCGTAACTCATTGACGCAGACCGCGAAACCGAAACCAGGCCGCCAAGCAAAGTAAGCAGCATAAATACCCAAACCGAATGATCGCAAATTTCAAGATGCACTGCACGCTTGCCGCGAATAATTTTTAATGCGGTACAGCCGGCAACATATAACAGCATCATTGCGGTCAGAATCGACGGATGAGGAAGTATGCCCATGAACGGCAGTGCAAACAGTATAAGAACGACACCGAATTCGGGTACGCACAGTATGATATACAAAATCAACAGAGCAAAAACAGCCGCAATAATAAGCAGTGGTGAAAAAGCAATTGTTGAAATTCCAAGAAATGCCCCGAAAATAAAAGCAACAATGTTCTTTGGATTCGTATTAACACACTCATTAAGGCTTTCCTGCATTAAACCAACAAGCTTGAAGAGCAAAAATGGTGCTATAACACTTCCCTGCAGCGCTTCATTGAGACATTGGGATGTCAAAAGAAGGGGCAAAGAAATAAACATTAATATTGCTGCAGAAGCAAAATGCGAAATGTCGGCAGAAGAGTTGATGTAATAGCGCGCGCCAAATGTGATGAGAGAAAAAATGCCAAACGTCAACAGCAAAACGCCATAATACTTTAAAGGATAGCCAAGCATTCTTGAAAGATGCTTTTTAATCGCTGTAAGTATTTTTGAGCTTTCGATAGAACGAATTATTCCGCGCTTTGCTGGACGTATTACCTTACGTTCAACCTGTAGCCGATCCAAAACTGAGGAAGCAAGCGATTCTGATTTTTTTTGACTAAGCGTATTTGCTGATGTAAAGAACCCGCCGATCATACTGCTTTTAATTGCTTTAGATACTGCGTCTGTCAATTTTTCAATTGATGACAGAATCAAGCTGTTATTAAAAAGCTCTTTGATATTCACTTGTTTCCCTCCCTTTAATCAATTTTAAATAATTAACCGTTGGTAATATCAACAGCAACAACTACAGAACCGCAATTAGTACCCGATACAGTATATACTGCAGTTTCGGGCAATTCAATGGTAACTTCACCGCTGTTCAAAAGTTTTGCCATAAAAACTTCCCATTTATTGCCCATATCGTCTTCAAAAACGAGATGCTCTTTAGTATACTGATACTTTTCGAGCTCGGCAATATACTCTTCAAGACAAAGATCATTTTCCTTCATATAGTATGCATGAGGAACGCCAACGTATCTGAAATGCCATTCATCGTTGGAGACGCCTGTGATCGCGCTTTTATGGCTTTCGTAGCGGCGAACAATACCGTATTTGTGGCAATTATTCATAATCCAAGCATACTGTGGCATGTGATCAAGCTTGTAGCTTGCTTCGCCGGTGTATACATTAAAGTCGAACCCGTAACCCGAGTTATGATCGTTTGTACCCGAATCGGCTGAAACGTAAGCTTTGTATATCTGCACGTCGTGAAGTCCGGTTTCAGTGCGGAAATCTGTCATCATCATGTTGATGGCGTCTGTAGCATGCGCGCGAAGCTCGATTTCTCTTGAAGCAACTTTAAAATCACGGTTTTTACGTTCATAGATCGTTGTAAAATCGTACTTATCATGCAATACATACTTGTGCTCCGAATTAACCAAAATCAAGGATCCGCACATGGAATCGTCCTCGGTGAAGGTATAAGAAACGTACACCGGCGGCGCAGTAGTAACCTCTTCGGTTTCGCTCTCGGTAGTATCGTTGACAAAATCTGTATCGTTCGGATCAAATGTGGTATCCGTGTCTCTGTCCATTACGCTTGCAATTATGAAAACGCTCGCAGAAACAACTGCAATTGTAAGCAAGAAAACAGCGATAAAGAGCATCAAATAATTTACTCGTTGTTTCTTTTTGCGTCTGATTTTGGTAACTTGCCTATTGTTCATAATAAATATCTCTGTATAAAGAATTAAGTTCTACAATGACCAATGCGCGTTACAAGTAAGTACCGCGCATTGACCATGCTCTTTTACATTGCGAATAAAAATCAACCGTTGAGAGCTGCTGCATCATCGCAAAGCTGTCTGAATTCCTTAAGCTTGCGATCGGTGAAAGCATCCATCTCGTCTATCTGCTCTTTCGTGAGCATAGCGGAGAATTTTTCGAACTTCTTGATGTACTTGTTGTAGTCCTTGAGACCGTCAGCGCTGAGCGCGCCGTTTTCGAAATAATCCTTGTTCATCTTGATCTTATACATTTTGTCAGCAGACAATGCATAGTTAATATCAAGAGCGACAAGCTGACCGTCCTGCTCAACTACTACCATTCTGTCCTCGCCTGCATCGAGAAGACGTACTGCCATCTGACCCATGCGGGTAGCGGTAAGACGGTCACGGAGAGTGGGTACGCCACCGCGCACGAGGTGTGCAAGACGAACGAACTTTGTTTCGATAAAGTCGGGACGGCGATGCTTTGAGAGATTGTCGGGATCGTTTGCTCTCTCTGCCTCAATTACAGCATTGGTATCATCGCCGGTGTAGTTGTTGATGGCGTTAGTGAGCGCCTCACCGTAGCTCTTGCCGTAACCGGTATTCAGATCAAGCGGAACGCCTTCAGCCAAAATAACGATAAAGTCGCGCTTGCCCGCCTTGCGGAGCTCTTCAAGATGCGCGATAACGTTTTCGGTGGTCTTTTCTTTATCGAATCCGTTTTCCTTAAGAATAATAGCGTTAGCTCCCGAAGCGATGCCGGTGTTAAGAGCAATATCGCCGGCGCCGCGGCCCATTACCTCAATAACCTCTCCGCGTCTGTGAGAGCAGCAGGTATAACGGGCATTATCGGCCATGTCGATAACGGTATTCATCGCGGTATCAAAGCCGACGGTATAATCCGAAACAACAAGGTCATTGTCGATAGATCCGGGGAAGCCGATGCAGTTGATACCAAAGTCCATGGAAAGCTCGGTAGCGCCGCTGAGTGTGCCGTCTCCGCCGATGGTAATGAGACCGATGATGTTACATCTCTGGCAAACTTCCTTTGCCATGGCCATACCCTCTTTGGTGTTGAACTTATTGCAACGGTCGGAGTAAAGAATTGTGCCGCTCTTGTCAACGATATCGTCAACATCGCGCTCATAAAGGAGCTTCATACCCATGTCTGCGCCGTAAACCTCGAGGTCGCCTTCGGAAATAAGGTGAAGTCCATCGGGTTCAACTGGATTGGTGTATTTTCCGTTTTCGTCGGGCTCGCCCCGATACATATTGCAGTAGTTGTCAATAAGTCCCTTGTATCCGCCGTATATACCCATTACTTCATAGCCGAGCTTGATAGCGGTAAGTACAACTGCGCGCACGCCGGCATTCATACCGGGAGCGTCTCCGCCCGATGTAAGTACACCTATGCGCTTCTTTTGAATGTTTTCCTGATTTGTCATGATGATAGACCGTTCCTTCTGAATTTATTTAATTATTTTAAAATTATAGCTAAATAATACTATTTAGAATTATTTTACCAAAACAAATTAAAAAAATCAACAATATATTATTAATTCCCTATTATTTATTTCACTTTTTACAGCTTATGCTATTGCTTTTACTGCTTTTTTATGTTAAAATTGTCTTATTACATCAAAACGTGTTTTAATCTGCGCACAGATTCGATGTGAAAAAATCGGTTAAGAGGTAATATATGCAGAGAATACATATTGTAAACCCCGCCGCAGGAAAAGGCTATGCAGAATCTAAAATCAGATCCGACAGTAATGATATAATCTATCGCACCAAGTCAGCAGGTGACGGTGAGCAATATGCATTCGATATAACTCAAAAATATGACGAGTGTGAGCTTGTTGTCTACGGCGGCGACGGCAGTATTTGCGACGTTGTGAACGGAGTAATGCGTGCCGGCACCAACAACAACTGCATAATTTCAATTGTTGAAGCAGGAAGCGGAAACGATCTTGCACGTTGCCTTACAACAGAACCGACGCCTATCGATGTTATCAAGTACAACGACCGCTACTGCGCCAACATGATCAATATCGGTTTTGACTGCTCTGTCGTTGAGAAGACTGATAAATACAAAAGAATCCCGCTTATCAAGGGCAGTCTTTCTTATACCTTTGCTATTGCTGACGTGCTTTTAAGACGTATGTGGCATGAGCTTGAAATTGAAGCTGTCGATGCGAACGGTTCAACGGTTAAATTTGAAAAAAACAAGTATCTTCTTTTAGGAGTTGCAAACGGCATGTTCTGCGGCGGCGGTTACAAATCTGCATCCGCCTCCGATCTTAGCGATGGGCTTTTAGATCTGCTTGTAGTAAAAAATATCAGCCGTCCTCGCTTTATATCCATTATCGGAGATTACAAAAAGGGCACTCATATAAATGCCGACGGAACAGTTAATGCTCGTTTTGCAGACATTCTAAGTTATGTTAAGTGCAAATCAATCAAAATCAAAGGAATGAGAGCCATCTGTACAGACGGCGAGGTAGTTGAATGCAATGAAGTCCAAATCACTCCCGTGCCTTCAGCAATACGCATAAAAAAATACAACTGATACATATAAATAAGGGTCTGCTCAGCAGACCCTTATTTATATGTGAGGTGCAATATGAAACCGATAATTGCCATTACACCGCAATACGATTCGACAAGCGATTTAATCTCAATGAAAAACAGTTATACCGATGCTGTTTATAAATCAGGCGGCATACCTGTCGTGCTCCAACAGATTTATGACGTATGCTACATAAATAATATTTGTGAGCTCACCGACGGCGTTTTGTTTTCGGGCGGCAACGATATTAATCCGAAATATTACGGCGAATGCGTTGACGAAAAATGCGGCAAAATTGATAGGATCCGTGATGAGTTCGAGATGGCCCTATACCATGAGGCCGCAAAACGTGATTTGCCGATACTCGGTATCTGTCGCGGCACCCAGCTTATCAACGTATGCGAGGGGGGCAAGTGTCATCAGCATATTGACGGTCACGAAAACTCAGTGCACAATATCAAAATAGCTCGTTCATCTCTCCTGCACCGAATAGTCGGAATGGATAAAATTTCGGTCAACAGCTTTCATCATCAGGCATCATCATTTGTGCCCGATCACATGAAAATATGCGCCGTTGCAGATGATGGCACCATTGAGGCGATTTGCAAGGATAATGCACGGTTTAATCTGTCGGTACAATGGCATCCCGAAAGGACATACGACAGCGACGTAGCGTCAAAATCAATTTTCGACGCCTTCATCAGAGCAGCAAAAAAGCCTTGCTGACTAAAAGCAACAGGCTTTTTAACTATTTACACTATATTTCTTATAGATCATTTTATACGTGACTATCAGAGCTACAATTCCCACAGTACCGGCCAAAGCGATCAAAACGGCTGATATTATTATATCCCAAACGGCGGCTATACCCGATGCAAAATACCAAAGTGAATACAGCATCCACATTATGCCGTTTTCCTTGTTATACGCCTTGACGTCTGTTATCTCATAATCACTGACTTCGGATCCCGCCCAAAACCACATCGGCTTTTTCAGCCTTATTGCATATACTCCGATTGCAAAAAACAAAATCGCGCATCCGAAAGTCACAGCGCACATAATAATTACGTCTTCCATGTCCTATGTTAATATGCAATATATTCCTTTCCAAACGGGGGTATAAAATCCTCACCAACCGAATCAAGTTGCTGAAAATACCCGGACGTTATCTTTCTCTTTTCGAGCATAGCCTTGGCTGCATCATATTCGTCCGAGCTTATTGGGCGTAAAAGCTCGGGATACTTGTCAATAACACCTGATATGACAGATTGATCACTCGGAGGTGTGTACTGCCCCATCAGTGAGAAAACGTATGCGCTCTTAGGGAGATTGTCATACAGCCAATCGATTACTCCTTCGGTATTTTCAAGCTGTCCGGGTAAGACAAGATGCCTAATTATAAGGCCCGATCTCATAATACCGTCGTCGTCAAACTTCGGCTTGCCGCAAATAGAATACATTTTAGAAATTGCGGCACGGGAAATGTCTACGTAACCGTGCGCCTTGCTTAGATCACGAGCAAGCGCATTGCACGAATATTTCATGTCGGGCATGAAAATGTCAACCTTGCCGCGAAGAAGCTCAAGTGTTTCGGGAAGATCGTAGCCGCTGCTGTTCCACACTACCGGCACAGGCAGCTTCTCATTGAGTGCCTCTGCGATAATATGAGCATAGTGCGATGGAGTAACAAGGTTAATGTTGTGCGCGCCCTGCTCTATCAGCGAGTAAAAGATCCTTCTTAAGCCGACAGCGTCAACGACTGTATAGGCATCTTGGCCAAGACTGCCAAACCCTCGTGATATATCACGGTTCTGACAAAAAGCGCACCTCAGGTTACATCCCGCAAAAAATACAGTTCCGGATCCGCGAGAGCCAGAAATACATGGCTCTTCAAAATGGTGAAGAGCCGCACGGACAATTACGGCATCGCTCGGCATGTCACAAAAGCCGTGCTTAAAACCGTCACTTGAGAAATTCTCTCTCGAAACATTACATTTGCGGGGACATATTGCACATTTTTCGTCAAAATTTGTCATGTTATGTTGCAAATTATTCTCCGTCGATTCTGAACTGAAGATCGTAGAGGCTCTTATAAACGCCATCAAGCGCAATAAGATCGTTATGCGAGCCGCGTTCGAGCACCTTGCCTTCGGTTATGACAGCTATTTCGTCGGCATTACGGATCGTGGAAAGTCTGTGCGCAACGATTATCGTGGTTCTTCCCTTGCAAAGCTCATCAAGCGACTGCTGGATCATAAGCTCGGTGGTGTTATCGAGAGCTGACGTTGCTTCGTCAAGTATTAAAATTGCGGGATTTTTAAGAAATACTCGGGCTATCGACAATCTCTGTTTCTGTCCGCCCGAGAGCTTGACTCCGCGTTCGCCGATGTCGGTATCATAGCCATTTTCAAGCTTCATTATGTAGTCATGAATATTCGCGCGGCGCGCGGCCAGCTCAATTTCCTCGTCTGTTGCATCGAGCTTACCGTATCTTATGTTGTCACGGATGCTTCCCGCGAAGAGGAAAACGTCCTGCTGAACAATACCGATAGCCTTACGAACCGATTCAAGAGTAAATTCACGGATATCACGGCCGTCGATCTTAATGCAGCCGCAGTCCTCAGCAATCTTATAGAAATTGGGGATAAGATGGCAAATGGTAGTCTTACCGCCGCCCGAAGGGCCGACAAGCGCAAGCTTTTTACCGGGTTCGACTTTTAAGCTGACAGAGTCAAGGACGGTTTTGCTGTCTTTATACGCAAACGTGACGTTGCAAAGCTCAATTTCACCCTTGGGATCTTCCAAAGATTCAGCTCCTTCTTTTGAAAGCTCGGGATCGACCTCCATAAGCTCGGCAAAGCGTTTGAATCCTGTTACTCCGTTCTGATACTGCTCCATGAAACCGAGAAGAGTGGTGACAGGCGAAATAAACAAGCTGACCGATACAATAAAAGCGGAATAGTCGCCGAAATCAATCTCACCGGCGTACAAAAACAGACCGCCTGCAATAAGAATGATTACGTTGAAAACGTCAGTAATAAATCCTGTTGATGCAAAAAACTTGCCCATTGCATTGTAGGAGCGGTAAGATGCATCGACAAATTGTCCGTTACCAACCTCAAACTTTTCAATTTCCTTTTCGGAATTGGTATATGCCTTTGTGACACGAATTCCCGAAATTGACGATTCGAGAGATGCATTGATAACTGCGTTGCTCTTACGTCTGTCGGAAAATGCCTCACGCATCTTGGTACGGTAGTAAAGAGATACGGCAAAAAGTATCGGAACACAAACGAAAACGATAAGTGTGAGCGGTACACTTATAGTGCAAAGATAAATAAACGAAAGAATTATCATAACCGAGCAGGTGATGAGGTTTTCGGGCCCGTGGTGAGCAAGCTCGGCGACCTCGAAAAGGTCGCTCGTCATGCGGGTCATAATGCTTCCCGTTTCGTGGTCATCATAAAATGAGAAAGGCAGTTTTTCAAGGTGTTTAAAAAGATCGCTTCTCATATTAGCCTGCATACCTACGCCGATCTTATGACCGTAGTACTGCACGAAGAATCTGAGCAGCATTCTGACGATATAAAGCACAAGAACAACGATACCCGATATAACAATTGACTTAAACAGCTTGTTAGGTATGTAGTTGTTAAGCATCTCTCTCGTTATAACGGGATAAACCATGCCGATAAGCGATATAAGCATCGAAGCGGCAATATCGAGAGAGAACATAAGAGTAAACGGTTTATAATACGCTATAAAGCGCGATAATAGTCCTGGTTTCTTCATTTTTCCTGCCTTAATCATTTTTACTTACTATGTATTTAATTATTGTAGCACAATTTAACTTTTATGTCAATACAAGTGCAAACGATACGGCGTTGAACATTTTTAATTTATATATTGACATATCGCCTCACCGGTTTTATAATATTTTTGTAATTTACACTTAGATATCAGTGCATAACTTAATTACACAGATTATGCCGAAGAAAGCGCGATTTTATGGCTTATATAAACGCAATAGCACCCAATATTTATCCCGCTTTTGTCTGCAAATGCGGCGAGTGTCGCCACGTTTGCTGCAAGGGCTGGCGCATAGGATTGCCGATGGTGGAGTATTTCAAGCTCATTGGCCGTGATTGCTCGCCAGAGCTGCGCCGCCGTCTTGACGTCGCCTTTGAGATGGCAAATCCGCCCTCTCCCGACCGTTATGCGCTGATCGCTCCCGACTACGAGGGCAAATGCCGTTTGCTCAACGACAAAGGCTATTGCTCGGTACAGCTTGAGTGCGGCGAAAATGCAATACCAACCGTCTGCAGACTTTACCCAAGAGCGATCAAGCGCCCGATTGACGGTGACGGTCTTCCCTACGAGCTTACCGTATCGCTCGGATGCGAAAACACAGTTGAGCTGCTCATGGCTTTGACTGACAAGGTATCGTTTTCGGCTATAGATGCATCTATCGGCGACGGTACACCGCCTGAGGACATGGACGTTTATGATCCTAAAGACAACGATGCACGCAAGGCGTGCCTCGACATTATGCTTGGCAACGGCAGTGCAAAAGATAAACTTGCTTTGCTTGCCAAGCATCTGACAGATGTCGATATCGCGTCTGCTTCTCTCGCGGATTCGCTCCGAGCGATCCGCATGATAATCAATGCATATGCGAAAAACAGTATAAACGTGCAGGAATTTTGTATTCCCGCGCTCCGAGGAATTGGTATAACCGACAAAAGCACCGATAATTGCCTAAATAAGGCCGCTGAAGAATACAAAAAGCGCGCTGATGAACTTCAAAGAAAGATACCGAATTTTGATCTTGCACTGACCAATGTCTTAGCAAATCATTTATTCTATGAAAAATTCCCTGTATGCGATTCAAGCACGTTGCCCAAAGACGCGCTGATCGCTTTGTTCGCAGCATACGGACTATTTATGTTTACGGCCACCGTCAATGCATACGGCGACGGAAGCATCGATTCCTTCGTTGACAGTACCGCAGGCGTTTTCCGTCTTGTCGAGCATTCAGATTTTTACCGCACAGCACCCATGCTGTTAAAGCGGCTTAAAATCGACGATCTGTCACTTTATCTTGAATTTTAAAAAGAAAAAGCTATCCGTCAGGATAGCTTTTTTGTTAATGTATCTCAAAATATCTGTCGATGGCACGCTTATATATGCTCTTGGCGATATTATAGTTTTCTTCATCGTACGACGAGAAATTCTCCATCATGATTCCGCTGTTGATCTCAAGTATTTTAAGCCCCTCAGCGGTATCGATTATATCGATAGAAGCGAAATTTACGTTTACGCATTCTGCGGCTTTTTTTGCAAGAGCAACTATTTGAGAATAAATTTCACCGTCTTTATCAATAAGCTCCGCCTCGGCGCCCTGACCGAGATTATGCTTCCACGATATTGTAACGACCTCGCCGTTTGCGGGGACATATGCCTTATCGAGGCGGTTATCGGCAATTTCAATTTCTCCGTTATAGGCGGAAGCAACAAGCTCAGAAAGCGTGTGCTTGCCATCACCGGTAACGTGCGGACGTATCTTTTTGTAGATGAGAAGCGGTTCGCCAAAGCAGTAAATCGTGCGATATTCGTTTATAATATCGTAATAAGGTGAAATTGAAAGCGAACGTGCTGTGCGGAAAATTTCGGTTGTGACAGCTTCAAGCTGACCTTGATTTTCAACGATATATACACCCGATCCGCCGGATCCCGAATTACGCTTGATGACGAGCTTTTTGTGGCGTTTCAGCAGAGCGCACATGGGCGCCCAATTGCCGCTTTGCTCTGTATAGTGAAGATTGGAGGGCGACATGAAAAACTGATGCTGTACGGCTTCAACGCCATTTCCGAGCAAAACGTAGGCCAAAGCGGCTTTATCCGAGCAGATAAGCTCGGCGGCCGCATCGTTTGACGGGAACTGATAGCCGTAGATGAACATGGATTTTGACTCTTTAGTAAGCTGCAAAATCCAATCGTAGCTGAACGATTTAAAATCTATACCATCATCGGCGCATATCTCGCGCACTATTTTTACAAGACGTCTTTTAGAATTGGCGTCTGACATTTCTTTTTTATTCAAGAGAACGTTCCTCCGTCAAGAGAACAATTTATTTCTTTGCGATATCGCTGACAGATTTATAGCAGCACTCGGCGCAGTAGTCGTCAAGATCGGCAATGATCTGCTTTGGCAATGCAGGATGAGTGAACATCGCCGTACCTATACCTATGGCATTTGCGCCGGCGATCATCATCTCGGCGGCATCTCTTGCCGATGCTACACCGCCCATGCCAATTATCGGAATATCGCTTATTTGACGAACCTGATATATCATACGAAGCGCTACCGGGAAAATAGCTGGACCGGAAAGACCACCGGTTCCGTTGGCAAGTATCGGGCGCTTTGTTTTGAGATCAAATCGCATGAAGT
>JAZSMZ010000047.1:0-5845 GCA_045536155.1 Eubacteriales bacterium | reverse complement strand
TGTTTCCCTCCCTCCGCTTCTAAGCAAGAGGCATAATTACAGAGTGTATTATACAATAAAAAACACTTTATGTCAATACCTATTTGGAATAATTTTTTAAAAATATCATATAACGCATTAATCTTAACAATAATTCACGCGTAGTTAACAACTGAAATAACAAAAAATGATAAAATTTACTATACAAATAATTTTCCGGCGGTAAATATATGAGAAACAGAATATACAAATTCATTTTATGCAGTATAATACTTTCAGCACTCGTTTTAGTGCCAATGATAGCTCATGCGTCTTCATCTACCTCGAATTCAAGTGTAAATCTGATAAATGTAATAAAAAATGAATCGGGCGCAGGGTACTTTTGGGACAATAAGTACCGCACACTCACATTAACAAATTTAAACATAGACACAGATGATCTTTACGGACTACGTTTGCCAGATAACGCCACTGTAATTTTGGTTGGTGACAATTATATCAAGGCATCTCACGCCGCTATACAATGTGTGGGTAATACTACATTTAAAGGCGATGGATCACTCACACTTGCCTCCGACGATATGGGACTATTTATCAACACAACAAACAACAGAAAAAGCGTTAAGATCGTTAGCGGAAATTATAACCTCAATACAGGGAACAGCGCTATTTGTTCAGAGCACATCCCGTTGTCAATTGCGGATTGTAAGATTAATATCCAATCAAACAACAAAGGCATTGTTGGATGGAATATTGCCATTAATAATGCTGCAATCAAGTCGGATTCTCCAATAACAGCAACAAACGATCTGCTTATCTCCGACTCTGATATCGATATAAACGCAAAAAGTCCCGCTCTTGTTTCCCAAAAGGGAAGAATTGAGCTTAACAAAATGGATATATCATCAAACGGCGGTTTAATCGATAAATACAACAACGAATTTATGATATCCACAAGCGGAAATGTTGAGCATTACACAAAATCAGTGCTTTTCGGCTCAGGTGTTAAGATATGGGTTGACTATGTTTTGGTAATTGGAATCATAGTGCTTGTAAGTGCAATTATATTTATTAAAATATATTCGCAGAAGATCAAAGACAAGAAAAAGAGGGAAGAGATCGAAGCCATTCGAAACTCAAACATGGTAAATAGCACAAAGACAAAGAATAGAAAAGAGTAATATTTAACAAAAAATGTGTAAAATTATTGTTAACACGATTGACAATATTATATTTATATGTTAGAATAGCAACGCCGCATGTTCTGGGGCTCTTAAATTTGTGTCTAAAATTAACATTTGGGCGCTTTCCCCATCGCAGCGAGTCTTCGGGTTAAATTCCCGGTATGAAAGAGAGGTGCTTTTCGTGTTTGCAATTATCGAAACAGGCGGAAAGCAGTACAAAGTCAACGAAGGCGACGTAGTCTTCATCGAGAAGCTCGATGTGGCTGAGGGCGAAAGCGTAACATTTGACCGCGTTCTCGCAGCTTCCACCGACAGTGGCTTCAAAACCGGCGCTCCTTATGTAGAAGGTGCATCCGTTACCGCTAAAGTTGTTAAAAACGGCCGCGGCAAAAAGATTTACATCCTCAAGTACAAGTCCAAAAAGAACGAGAAGAAGAGGATCGGTCATCGTCAGCCTTACACCAAGGTACAGATCGAAAAGGTTATTGCCTGAGTAAACTGCTATGACTAAAATCACTTTCTTCAAGCGTGATGGCATCTATTACGGATTTAAGGAAGTCGGACATGCCGATTACAGCTCAATGGGTACAGACATAGTCTGCTCGGCGCTGTCGGCGATGACTATGCTTATCGTAAACGCCATCGAGGTTTCCTATGCCAGCGATGTTCAGTATGAAATTGACGAAGAAAAAGCAATGATTACTGTACGAGCCATGGGCGCGCTTCCAGAGTTTGAAAGCGATGAAAAGAAACGGTTCGCCATATCGGGATTGCTGCAAGCTTATTACTATCAGCTCAATGATATGCTCGAGGATTACTACGAATACCTCGACGTTAGCGAACAAGAGGATAACGACAATCTTTAAAATTTGAAAAACGGAGGTTTCTCTACGATGTTAAGAATCAGCTTACAGTTCTTTGCACATAAAAAGGGTGTTGGTTCAACCAAGAACGGTCGCGACAGCGAATCCAAACGACTTGGTGTCAAGAAGGCAGACGGTCAGAAGGTTATTCCCGGCAATATCATTCTTCGTCAGCGCGGAACTCATATCCGTCCCGGCAACAATGTCGGTCTCGGCAAGGATGACACAATCTTCGCTCTTATCGAGGGCAAGGTTAAGTTCGAGCACATAGCTAATGGCCGCAAGCAGGTATCTGTTTACGCCGACTAATTGCTAATTGACATTCTATTTCATAAAAAAGGAGCAGAAAATCTGCTCCTTTTTTATTTTATAAAACTTGTTTTAATATTTCTTCATACTTTATGTTATCTTCATAAGCATGCGCAGCAAAAACAATTCTGCGTTGGGGGTATACGTCGATGGTCTGCGAGTGACTTCCAACAGCTTTATAGCAATCGTTGCCTATCCAAAAGCCGTATCCGTATTTTGCTTTCGGAGCTTGAATTTTTGTTGCTTCAGACAAGTATGTAAAATCGATTATTATGCTGCCGTTCGGCGCCTTACCGCCGTCAAGACACATAACACCGATTTTCAACAGATCTGCACTTGATATGTACAGTCCCGTTGCGCCTATAATTTCGCCGCGCGGACATCGCTCCCACGCATAGCTATCAATCAACAACGGCGAGAATATCTTATTTGCAATATACTCAAGAGAATCTATCCCGGTCGCTTTATGCAAAAGGCATGACAAGAGATAATAGCAGGAATTTGAATAGACAAATCTTTCGCCGGGGTTATATTCAAGCGGCTTTGACAGACATAACTTAAGCCAATTCTTTTCATCGTAAGTATATCTGTCGCCTTCAAACAAATAACCCTCTCCATGGCCCATTGACATTGTTAAAAGGTGTCTGATGGTTACATATTTGATTCTTTCATCGTATATCTCAGGCAAATCCGAGCTGAAATATTTTATGATGTGATCATCTAACGACAAATAACCTTCACTTTGCGCAATTCCTACAGCGATAGAAATGATGCTTTTTGATATTGAATACGAGTTTTGACACTTGCACGCATTGTTCACGGTAGCATATGTGTATTCACCGTCATTAAACATCGCCATATCGAAAACATTTTGCCCCAAAGCTTTAAAATAATTGCTAATCTTATTTATCATAGTCTTACCAAATCAAGAGCCGTGATATAACGGCTCTTGAGCTTTTTTATTCATCAATTCTTTTAAGCTTTGCGTAGGTAGCCATAAGCTTTTTGGTACCTGCTGTATCAAAGCAAATTTCATAAAGGATATCGGCGCCCATCGGGCGAGCTGCAATGATCTCACCACGTCCGAAGTTCGCGTGAATAACAACATCTCCCTCTTTAAATGAAGACAACGAATACTTCTTGCCGATATCGGAAACAGAGTCGGCCTTTTTAAAGAACTCTTTTGAAATAACAGTCTTGCGGGTGCGCTCACTTTGGGAATCTCCTGAACTGTCTTTGTTCTCCGCGCGTGCCTCGGAAGCCTCGCGACGGCGTTTTAAATAATCGCTGTCGATATAATCATCGGGAATTTCACGAAGGAATCGCGACGGATGATTAAACTGCGTTCTGCCGTAAAGAAGACGCTCGCGGGTATGCGTCAAATACAGTCTGTCCTTTGCTCTTGTTATCGCAACGTAAGCAAGTCTGCGCTCTTCTTCAAGCTCGTCGGGATTGAGTATCGCCTGCATTCCCGGGAAGATACCGTCCTCAAATCCGGGCAGGAATACAACAGGGAATTCAAGCCCCTTAGCGGAGTGGATAGTCATGAGCGAAACAGCATCATTGCTTTCGTCATAGTTGTCGATATCGGATATCAGAGAGATTTCTTCCAAAAATCCTTCAAGAGAAGGATCATCTGTTCGCTCAACGAATTCAACAGCATTCGAAACAAGCTCCTGTACATTTTCAAGACGGTCGATCTCTTGCTCGCCGGCTTCCAGAAGCATTCGACGGTATCCAGTAAGCTCAATGGTCTTTTCGATCAGCACAGGCAAGCTCTCGCTTTTTGAAATATCTGCCAGACTGTTAATAAGAGAAGCAAACTCCTTTAATTTCGGCGCGAACTTAGCTATAGCCGTGAATTCATCGGATCTTTCCATCACCTCAAACATCGAGAGGTTTTCATATGAAGCGAGGGTTTCAAGTGCATTGACGGTTGTTTCGCCGATCTTGCGCTTTGGCTCGTTTATAATACGGCGAAGTCTTAAATTATCACCGTGGTTGTTAATTACGCAAAGATAAGCAATTATATCCTTGATTTCTTTACGTTCATAGAATCTAAGCCCGCCGAGAACACGGTAGGGAATACCGCTCTTGGCAAATACCTGCTCAAGGCTGTTAGACTGCGCGTTAATTCTGTATAGAATAGCAAAATCGTTAAACTTGCGCTTTTCCTTTATAGATTGCTCCGCAATGCGATTGATAATATATCTAGCTTCTTCATTCTGGCTGTCAAGCTTCTTGATTGTTATCTTTTCACCGTCGCCTCGGTCGGTATAAAGCTCCTTGCCGTGACGTCCAAGGTTGTTTGCAATAACAGCATTTGCTGCGCTTAAAATATTCTGAGTGGATCGGTAATTCTGTTCCAATTTAACCACCTCGACGTCGGGCAAAGCACGGTCAAAGGTCAGAATGTTTTCAATGCGAGCACCTCTGAATTTGTAAATGCTCTGGTCATCGTCGCCAACGACCATCAAGTTCTTATGCAAGGCCGAGAGAAGCAAAATAAGCTCAAACTGTGCTTCATTTGTATCCTGATACTCGTCAACACAAACGTATTTGAATATATGGTTATAATAGTCATACGCTTCGCGGCAGTTTCTCAAAAGCTGTACGGTGCGCATTATAATATCATCAAAGTCAAGAACATTTGATTCGTTGAGCTTAAGCTGATATTGCTGATAAATTTTTGCAACATTGCGCTTATTAACGTCGCCATGCTCACGTGCGGCATACTCTTCGGGAGAGATGAGCTTGTCTTTAGCACGGCTGATCTCATAGAGAACCGTACGGGGTGAGAGCATCTTCTCGTCAATTCCAAGATCCTTCATGATATGGCTAACAACTCTCTTGGAATCATCGGTATCGTATATTGTAAATCCCGATTTCAAGCCTGCTTCGGCAGTAAATTTACGCAAGAAACGCATACACATCGAGTGGAATGTGCCTGCTTTTATATCTTCGGAAGAATCACCCGAAGGCAAAACGCCAACTGTATCAGCAAGCCTGTTTTTCATCTCCGTAGCAGCTTTGTTTGTAAAAGTGATGCTCAAGATCGCCCACGGAGGGCAGGGATCAACTGCATACTGCGAGAGCACACGTTCCATGTCTTCTCTTGAGTAATCAAGCGCCGATACAAGCTCAGAAATTTCACTTTCTCCGACGGTTTCAGGTACTCTGTCAGAATAATACGAGTCGCCGAATTTGATAATATGAGCAATACGTTTGGTCAACACAGTTGTTTTTCCGCTTCCTGCTCCCGCAAGAACGAGAAGGGGACCGTTTACAGTATATATTGCCCGGCGCTGCTGTTCATTAAGCGATGAATAATAGCGGTCAAAAAGCGCTCTTTTGGCATTTATAAAGCGTGCACGGATATCATTGCTCATTTTATCCATTTTATCCTCCAAATTATAGTTTGGTTTACAGTGTCATCGGGATATTTAAGACTAAAATTTCTCAAGAATATTATAATATATTTAAATTTAAAATGCAATAATGTGTATATAA
>JAZSMZ010000136.1:0-3206 GCA_045536155.1 Eubacteriales bacterium | reverse complement strand
GCCCTTCTACGAATTCGGTTCCCTCTTCGGACTCGGTTCCTCCTTCGAATTCGGTTTCCTCTTCGACTTTAGAATCGGTATCGGCTATCGAATCGGTAGGATCGTTTGCCTCGCTTTGCGGAGCGCCAAATGAGACGTACTGCATAGCATAGATCGGGATAGCCATTGCCATCAAAACTGCGAGAATTACTGCAAGTGCTTTACGCGACATTTCAAATTCCTCTGTTTTCTTTTTTATGTATCTTTACTTGTTTTCTATCATTCTGACGAGCGATTTTCCCGTTTCGAACATGAACTTTGATGCGGCGATCTTTAAATCGTCGGGAAGGCGTTCGATAAATGCATCGCACTCAAAGGTGAGCACTCCCTTGTAACCGATCTCGCGGAGAGCTGCCGTTATATCGGGCCAATCAAGCTTTGAGGTAAAGGGCAGGGTGTGCATATCGGTTATATGGTCGTTGTCGTGAACGTGGATGGCGCTGATATATTCACTGCCCATTTTGCGGATCATTTCGGTTACCGGAATGCCGTAAAGACCGCAGTGTCCGAAATCGAGGCATCCTGTAAAAACGTCACGTCCGAGAGCATCGATGTATGAGCAGAACTGCTCGGGAGTGTTGCAGGCGCCGTACCATGTGCGTCCGGTGTCCTTGTAGTCGGCGCGTCCGAGATTTTCAAGAGCGATCTTAACTCCGCATCTGCGCGCTGTTTTTTCGAGTCGGCGGTAATAGTCGAAATTAAGCTCAAGCTGACGCTTTTCATTGCCCGACACGGTTATCGGATGGACTATGCATATCTCGGCACCGAGAGCGGCGGTCGCCTCGATCGAGCGTTCGATCGCATCCATTATAAAACTATTATATTCAGCATTTCCTTCTTCATACCTTAAAGGAAGAGGTGCGTGCGATTGGTTGAAAAAAACATTGCAATCCTTTGCAACGACGCGCAGATGCTTGGCATAATCAAGATATCCGCTTTGGTTTAACGGAAAAGAGGGCTCGGTCATTCTCAGCATACAAAAATCTATGCAGTCGAAACCGTTTTCTGCCAGGATCCGTATCGTTTTCTCGTCTCCGAATACCTTGGACAAAGCGTCATTTTGTGTGGATATAAGCATCGTCTTTTTCGCCCTCCGACAATCGTTTTTTATAAAACAAATTATATCACTCTTTTTTGCATAAAGCAACAAAAACAGATAAATTTTTTCTTTTTTTGGGACAATTGTTTTCCTTTCCCCACTATTAGGATATTGTTGAATTTTTTTGTTAGCATACAATTTACACTACCGTAACAGCAAATTTCGGAACAACGCTTGAAAATAATCGTCATTAATACTATAATTCCCATGTGAGGTGATTATTATCAAGATTAGCACAAAAGCAAAATATTATTCGATAAGGGCGGCAATAGCGGTGTTCGCGTCGGCGCTTGCCGTTGCGTTTTTGTATATATGGTTCGTTTACAGCTCACTACCGTTCATATCCTATTGGCGTACGATATGGATCGAAACGGCAATGACAACGGGTAGCCATCATTGGCTTGCCACCTCCTTTATCCCGAAGGACATCATCGACGAGGTCATGGCGAACAGCCAAGAGGGCGAAAATATTGTGGGCGGCATGGAATATCTTACTCCGAACGAGGACAAAAGTACGTCGGGCGATATTACCGTATCATCTCCCGTGGGCGATGATATCCTCGGGCAGGCCAAATTGAAGATCGGCGAAAAAGATTATGCGGGATATACCGTTTTGGTAAATGATGCAGAGCAGGGAATTGTTGTTTCTGAGATCATCGGATCGGGCTACCGCGGATACGCGATGCTTATCGATGATCCTGCGCGTGTTTATCTGGCATCCACCAAAAGCAGAGGAGAGAAGGGTCAGAGAATACTCGAATATCTGAGCGACAACGGAGCCGTTGCCGGAATAAACGCATCGGGCTTTATGGATCACGCAGGGCAGGGCACAGGCGGCGACGTTGTTGGCATATCCTGCTCGTCCGGCGATTATTGGGGCGAATACGTCAACTACTACGGAAGCGTCGTTTTCACCCGCGACAACAAGCTCGTCGTGGGCAATATCTCGATCTGGGACAATTACAACATCCGCGACGGAATACAGTTTGGTCCCGTGCTTATTGCCGACGGCAAGCAGAACGTCGAGGGCTCGGCAGGATACGGAATTCAGCCGAGAACGGCCATCGGTCAGCGAGAGGACGGAGCTGTTATGTTCCTTGTCATCGACGGACGCGATATCACCTGGAGCGTGGGCTGTACAGTGGGAGATATGGCTGAGATCATGATGAAATACGGCGTTGTAAACGCGGCCTGCTGTGACGGCGGCTCGTCGTCGATAATGGCCTACAACGGCGAGGTTTTAAACCGCAATTCGTCGGCAAATCCCGCATACGGACGCCGTATGCCAAATGCATTTTTGGTACGACCCAAATAATCAGACCCAAAGGAGCGACCGAGTCGCTCCTTTTTTATAAAAATACACTTTTTAACGATTATTAACATAAAAATCATTGAAATCGGACATGATTTGATTATATAATATCCTTATATGTGACAATTTCAAAAAATCAATACGGAAAGGTATAAAAGATATGACAAAGCTCAATAAATTGACAAATTTTGAAGGCGTGAGCGGTCCCGTCGTAACCATCGTAATGGACGGTATCGGTATCGCTCCCGAAAGCGAGGGCAACGCAATTTCTCTCGCATACACTCCCACTCTCGATATGCTTATGGCAAAGTATCCCACAGTCAAGCTCGCCGCACACGGCATGGCAGTAGGTCTTCCCTCCGACGACGACATGGGCAACAGCGAGGTAGGTCACAACGCCCTCGGATCCGGTCAGGTATTCGCTCAGGGCGCAAAGCTCGTTTCTCAGTCCATCGAAAGCGGCAAGATCTTTGCAAGCGAGACATGGAAAAATGCAGTCAAAGGAAACACCGTTCACTTTTTAGGCCTTTTTTCTGACGGCAACGTTCACTCTCACATCGACCACCTCAAGGCCCTTATCGCAAAGGCTAAAGAGGAGGGCGTAAAGCGTGTCCGCGTTCACATTCTGCTCGACGGACGTGACGTTGGCGAGACCTCGGCGCTCGAATATATCGATCCCTTCGAGGATTTCCTCTCCTCTCTCAGATGCGACACCTTCGACGTTATGATCGCATCGGGCGGCGGACGTATGAAGAT
>JAZSMZ010000026.1:0-17678 GCA_045536155.1 Eubacteriales bacterium | reverse complement strand
GGTGAAAGCATAGCATCGCCAACGTTGACGGGGCTGCCGGGCAGCGGATCTTCAAGTCTGAATTTTCCGCAGTAAGCCTTCGAAGGATCGATGGTATTGGAATAGCTTTCGGGATAGCGATCTCGGTAGTAGCCACAAAGAAGAAGGTGACGAGCCCCGGTAAGGCCGTTGGAGCCCATACCCGCGTTGTATCTATCTTCATATGTGGCCTGACCGTAGGAACAGAGTCCAACGATAACGTCGCCGGGCTTGATATTGTCGCAGTTTATTACGTCGGAGCGCTTGAGACGTACGAAGAAGGTAGAGTTAACGATAAGGGTGGACGAGAGATCGCCAACATCGGCAGTTTCGCCGCCCGACATGGTAACCTTAACGCCGAAGTCGGCAAGGCGGTTTACAAATTTCTGATATCCTTCGATAACTGCCTTGATTGCGTTTCCGTCAACGCGATGAGCATTTCTGTCGATGGTGTTGGACATTACAAAACCGTCAGTAGCACCAACACAGATTAGGTCATCAAGATTCATAACCATACTGTCCTGAGCGATGTCGCTATATGCGGAGTAATCCCCGGTTTCGCTGAATTTAAGATAAGCAAGTGAAGCCTTTGTTCCCGCACCGTCTGCATGCATTGCAGCGCAGTATTCATCATCGCCACAGGGGTCGGCAATCAGCTGGCAAAATGCACCGCTGAAAACACCGCGATCGAGTTTTTCTATGGCGCGATGAATCTCTTCTTTTGTTGCTGATACTCCTCTTGAAAGATATGCGTCTGACATTTATTTGTACCTCCGAGTGAAATCAATAATATTTTAAATATTATATCACAAATTAATTGTAAAATCAAGTAATAGACAGCAAATATCGAACATAATCCTTGACAAAAAAATAAAAAAGCGGTATAATTAATCGAGTCGTGGCGAGCTGCCGCGTGATATTGCGCCGAAAGGTATTATCATGAGGAAAGTCCGGGCCTCACAGGGCAGGATAACGGATAACGTCCGCCGAGGGCAACCTCCGGGAAAGTGCAACAGAAATAAACCGCTTCTGCCGTTTGGCAGACAGTAAGGATGGAAAGGCGAGGTAAGAGCTCACCGGCACACTGGCAACTTTGTGCAAATGTAAACCCTATCCGAAGCAACACCGTATGCGAAGAGCGAGAGATCGTACATTGGCCCGATGATTCGCAGGTGGCATGAGCGCTGCGGCAACGCATCGTCGAGATAGATGGCAGCTGCCTTTTTCCTGATTGGATTATAAAAAGGTTACAGAACCCGGCTTATAACCGCGATTTGGCAATAAAGGCCGTGTTTTCACGGCTTTTTTTGCGTATAAATTTGTAATTTAAGGTCTAAAAAACATTTTAATTGCTGTATAATATAACGAAATTTTCTTTGATGTGAGGTTTTAAGTAATGATCAGTTTATCGGATTTGAAAAATAAAACTGCGGCGGTTGTTGGAATTGGTATTTCCAACCGTCCGCTCATAGATTTCTTGCTGAAGCATGAAATGAAGGTTGTTGCACGCGATCTGAAATCGCGTGATAAGCTCGAACCCTTCGCAAGCGAGATAGAGAGCAAAGGGGTAACGCTTGTCTGTGGTGAAAACTACCTTGATGACATTAAAGAAGACTATGTTTTCCGTGCGCCAGGTGTGCGTTATGATAAGCCGGGTATTGCGAAGGCTGTCGAGAACGGTGCGATCTTAACTTCGGAAATGGAGCTGTTTTTCGATCTGACACCTGCAAAATTGATCGCGGTAACAGGAAGCGACGGTAAGACAACTACAACAACTCTTACCTATAAGATCCTTGAAAAAGCCGGACATCACGTATATGTGGGTGGAAATATCGGCAAGCCTCTTTTGCCTTACGTTGAGGAAATGACGAGCGATGACATCGCTGTGCTGGAGTTATCAAGCTTCCAGCTCCACACTATGAAAAAATCCCCTCATATTGCCGTCATAACCAATGTCGCCCCCAATCACCTTGACTATCACAAGGGCATGGATGAGTACATCGAGGCGAAGACAAACATTTTTGCACATGAGTGCAATGAGCGCTTGATTCTTAACTATAAAAACGATATTACACGCTCACTTTCCGAGAGGGCAAGAAAAGAAAGCAAAGTAGTATTCTTCCAAAACGAAAACGGAGTTCATGAGTGTGACGGAGCGATATACTACGGTGATGAAAAGGTTCTGGAAATTGCGGATATAATTCTGCCAGGGCATCATAACGTCGAAAACTACATGGCCGCTATTGCAGCTACACGCGGACTTTGTATAAACGAGGACATCGCATATATTGCACGTACTTTTAAGGGCGTTGCTCATCGCTGTGAGTTGGTCCGCGAAAGACGCGGTGTTAAGTTCTATAACAGTTCTATTGACTCGAGTCCCACACGTACGTCAGCTGCTTTGACTGCTTTCGGAAGAAAGGTTATCGTTATATGCGGCGGATATGATAAACATATCCCATACGAGCCTTTGGCACCTCTTTTCTCTAAATTCGCCAAAAAAGTAGTCCTTACAGGTGCGACAGGACCGAAGATTAAGGCTGTAATTGAAAATTATGACGGAGAGAAGCCTGAGATTATTGAGCGTCCTGTCTTTGATGAGGCGGTATATGCCGCCGTTGAGACAGCTGAAGACGGTGACGTGGTCATCCTTTCTCCTGCCAGCGCAAGTTTTGATGCTTTTCCAAACTTTGAAGTGAGAGGAAATCATTTTAAAGAGCTTATTATAAATTTACCGGAATAAAAACACTGAAAGGAATGCTGTAAATGATAAATACAAAAGAACTGCTTAATGCTCTTTCTGCTTTGATGACGGTATCCGGCTCGGAGCACCGATCAGCAGATGAGTTATATAGAATATGCAGTCCCTATTTTGATGAATTTGAGCAGATGCCTAACGGAAACTGCATTTTTGTAAAGAAATGCGGCAAGGATAACGCTCCCCGGCTGCTCATCGATGCGCATTTTGATGAGATAGGCATGATGGTGTCATCTGTGAGCGATGACGGCTTTTGCAAACTTGTGCCGATAGGAGGTCTTGATACTCGCATAATGCTCGCGGGCGAGGTCATTATTTACGGTGACGAAGAAGTGTACGGCGTAGTACCGGTAAAGGCACCTCATCTGCAAAAGCCCGGTGAGAACAAGAAATTGCCTCCGGCAAACGAATTGACTGTTGACACCGGTTTTACTAAGCAAGAACTCACTGAAAAGGGTGTGCGCGTCGGTACACCGGTTGGTTTCAAAAATGTAAACTGCGAGCTTTTGAACAATCGACTTGCGGGCAAGGGATTTGACGACAAGAGCTGCATCGCAGCGGCGGTTTTAGCAATATCGGAGCTTCGTGATTTTGACTGTGACGTATACCTGCTCTGTGCCTGCAAAGAGGAAACAGGAATGCTTGGTGCCAGAACCGGCGGATATAAGATCAATCCTGATGCCGCTATAGTACTCGATGTTAATTTTGCTGCTGTCCCCGACACTAAAAAACACACCACTATAAAGATGGATGATGGCCCGTCAATCACTCTTTCTGTTGTTACCGACCGTTCTCTTACCGCATCTATCATTGACTGTGCCGAGAGAAACGAATTGAAACTGCAGAAGGTTGTTGAGGCAACAAACACAGGAACGGATGCAGCTGCGCTCTATGTTGTGAGAGAGGGTATTCCGGTTGCGGTTGTATCTATTCCGCTCAAAAATATGCATACCTACAGCGAGGTTATTTCGGTTAACGATGTTGAAGATACCGCCAAGCTGCTTAAGACCTACATCGAAGATAAGGAGGGCTTTGTAAAATGGATAAACGCATGAGTTTACTCAAGGAGCTCTGTGATGCATTTGGACCCTCAGGATGTGAAGGGAATGTAGCCGATATTATCAAGAGAGAGCTCAGCGGCCTTTGTGATGAGGTTGTCTGTCTTCGTGACGGCAGTGTAATTGCGAAGCTTAATGGCGACGGCTCAACCGACAAGCGCTTTATGCTCAATGCGCATATGGACGAGGTTGGCTTCATGGTTACCCATATCGATGATGAAGGATACCTCCATGTCTGTAACATTGGAGGAATCGATCCCAGAGTAATATGCGGCAGACGCGTTGTATTCGGTGACGAAAACAGACGAGTCAAAGGAATAGTCGCATCAAAAGCTATCCATCAGCAGACGCAGAGCGAAAGAGACGAAGCGACACCTATTGATGCAATGTACGTTGATATAGGCGCTACTGATAAAGAGGATGCTGAAAAACACGTGAGAGTGGGTGATTTCGGAACGTTTGATTGCGATTTTGTAGAATTTGGCAATGGAAAACTTCGTGCAAAAGCAATTGATGACAGACTCGGATGCGCTGCGATGATCGATGTTTTAAAAACGATTAATAAAAAAGGAATTAAGCTTCCTTTTGATCTTTACTGTGCATTCTCCACCCGTGAAGAGATTGGCGGCATGGGCGCTCTGATGTGCTCCTATAAAATTGATCCTCATGTCGGAATAGTTATCGAATCAACCGCGGTATCTGACGTTGACGACACTCCCGAGCATTGTCGTGTTGGTACGCAGGGAGAGGGAGGATGTATATCACTTCTCGACTATTCGTCCATCTATGATTCGGACTTTGTGGACTATGCAATGAATATTGGCAAAAAGAATAATATAAAGTGCCAATTAAAACGATTTGTTTCGGGCGGAAACGATGCCAGACATCTCCAACGCAGCAGAGCAGGTGCACTCGTTCTCGCAATATCCGCACCCACACGTTATATTCATACTCCTTCAAACGTGATTTCAATCAGCGATTATCACTCGATTTGCGATCTCGTTTATGCCATTGTAACCGAGTACGACCAGTTTTAAAGAATAGAGGTAAAAACGATGTATAATTTACTTAAAAAATTAACTGCTATCCCCTCAATCACGGGACGAGAGAGAAAATTGGGCGAATATATTTTAAGCGAGATCAAAGATTACGTTGATGATGCGTATTTTGACACAATGGGCAATCTTATTGCCTTTAAAAAGGGAAGCGCCGAGAACGCAAAAAAGCTTATGTTCGCCGCTCACATGGACGAGATCGGCATGATCGTTACTCACATTGATAACAAGGGTTATCTGCGCATTGCTCCCATCGGCGGCGTGAACTTTGCTTCGATTGCATATTCCAACGCGCTCTTTGAAAACGGAGTTATCGGTGTTCTTTTACCTGAGGCAAAGGTTGATGCTAACGATTGGAAGCATGATAAAATGTATATCGATATTGGTGCCACCGATAAAAAGGATGCCGAAAAGAAGATCAAAATAGGCGACGTGGCTATATACGCCCCCATGGTGAAGCGCTTGATGCATCGTCGAGTTACAGGACATGCCTTCGACGACAAGATCGGTTGTGCTGTCATGATCAAAGCTATTCAGCAGGCAAAAGTAGTTGTTAACGATACCTATTATGTATTTACTGTGCAGGAAGAGGTTGGCTGCCGCGGATCAAAGACTGCAGCTTTCGCCATTCAGCCTGATTGGGCCGTTGCTTTTGATGTCACGGGTACCGGTGATATGATCAATGCCACACCCATGGAGGTATCACTCGGTAAGGGCGCTGCTATAAAGATCAAGGATGCAAGTGTAATATGTGATACACGAGTTGTAGACCTCTTGACGGATATTGCCAAAGAAAATGATATTAAGTATCAATACGAAATACTCACACACGGCGGAACCGACACTTCTTCGATGCAGATGACCGCGTCCGGCGCACTTGCAGGTTGCGTTTCCATTCCTACAAGATACATTCACACAGGTGTTGAAATGATAGATTTAGCTGACTGCGACGCTTGCGTTGATCTGACTGTGAAGCTGTTGGCATATAATCTGAACAACTGATTTGAGGATCTGATGAATACTGAACTTGAAAAATTGCTTTTTGATGCCGAGAAGGATCTTGCCGATACATTTCGGCGCGTTGACGACATAGCTTTTGCAAATACCCAAAAGGTAATGAACGCATTTCGTGAAGAGCGAGTATCCGACGCTTGCTTTGCTTCATCGTCTGGGTACGGTTATGATGATCGTGGCCGTGAAACGCTTGATCGCGTTTATGCACGCGCATTTGGCTGTGAAAGTGCAATTGTGCGCCCTCATATCGTAAACGGCACTCAGGCGCTTGTAATTGGTCTTTTCGGCCTCTTGCGCGCAGGAGATACGCTCCTTTCTGTAACAGGCAAGCCGTATGATACACTTGACGATGCGATTGGCATATCCCAGAACAAAGGCTATGGCTCACTCGTTGAGTATGGAATTAAATATGAGCAGGTCGAGCTTGACGGCGATATTGCATCTGCACTTGATGAAAGCGTCAAAGTTGTGTTTATTCAGCGCTCAAAAGGCTATGCCGACAGACGCACGTTAACCGTTGCTGAAATAAACAAAATTGTTGATTTTGTTCATGCAAATTCCAAAGCATACGTCATGGTAGATAATTGCTACGGCGAATTTGCCGAGACCGAAGAACCTCGCGCGGATCTGTTTGCAGGCTCGCTCATTAAGAATCCGGGCGGCGGTATGGCAGAATGCGGAGGATATCTCGCCGGAAGCGCAAAGGCTGTCGAGCTTGCATCCTATCGTTTAACAACTCCGGGAGTTGGCGGTGAGGTTGGCGCATCGCTTGGCCAGAATAAGAATATGTTCCGCGGATTTTTCTTCGCGCCTCATGTTGTGGCACAAGCGATCAAAACCGCACACCTTGCGGCATACATATTTGATAAAATGGGATATGAAGTTGAGCCCAAGTGGTATGAGAGCCGTTCCGATATAATTCAGGCGATAAAGTTTGGCGATCCCGACTTGCTTTGCGCTTTCTGCCGAGGAATTCAATATGGTTCTCCCGTAGATGCGTACGTTACTCCCGAGCCTTGGGATATGCCCGGTTATAACGACCAAGTTATTATGGCAGCAGGCACCTTTGTTCAGGGCGCTTCAATTGAGCTTTCTGCAGACGGACCGATACGCGATCCCTTCATTGCATTTATGCAGGGTGGGCTGACATATGAGAGCGGCAAGATCGGTGTTATGAGCGCCGCAGAAGAAGTTTTGAAGATAAAGAACAAATAATTCAAATAAAAAAAGCGATGAGAAAAAGCTCATTCTCATAATAAAATTTACAAATTTCGGCAGAGGTATTGTTTCCTCTGCCGATTTGTGTCATAATTAACAGAGCAGAATGGGCTGTGCCCGAAGCCATTGTAATACAAATGCGAAACTTGCGATAAAACGGAACAATAAATAAGAATTTGACGGAGGCATCCATATATGAACGCAAACTTTGAGATTGGTGAATTGGTTATAGAAACGGAAAGATTGATATTACGCCCTTTCAATCAATCCGACCTGCACGATTTTAACGAATATGCATCTGTTCCGGGAGTTGGTGAGATGGCAGGTTGGAAGCATCACGAAACTATTGAAAAAACGCAGGAAATCTTGGACATGTTTATCAAAGAAGATAAAACATTTGCTATTGTTTTCAAAAAGAATAACAAAGTAATCGGTTCTCTTGGCGTTGAAAAATATGGGCTTGAAGACAAGCTGACCGAATTCAATGACTATTGCGGTCGCGAGATTGGTTACGTGTTATCAAAGGATTACTGGGGTAAAGGCATTATGCCTGAAGCCGTGGGGGCCGTAATTGACTATCTGTTCAACGACTTGAATTTGGATTTTTTAACCTGCGGATATTATGATTTTAACAACCAATCTAAAAGAGTTCAAGAAAAGTGCGGCTTTAAGCCTTATCGAAAGCTTGTTATGGACACACGGTTGGAAACAAAAGAACCCGGTGTTCTGAATTTGCTTATTAATCCAAACAAGAATATTTCATTTGTGTTCTCCCATCCCGAAACGCTTATTTACAAATAACTGTCAAATTGTGGTTTATCGAACAGAATATAATTAACGCCGGCAGATTTTCTGTCGGCGTTAATTATATTTGTTTTCAGAGTGGTAAATCTACGCTCCTGCGGTAAACCTACTTATGAGAATTATTGAAATGCATCGCTTTTTTGCTTTTAGAAAACATTTGTCAGCACCAAATTATGACAGCTTTCGCAAACAGATGGTTGTATAATATATTTACGAACTGAATTTTGAAAAATATTGACTTTAAAGCAAAGGAAGGTAATTTATGGACAAGCTGACGTTCACACAGGACATTTGTGAAGGAATAGCTGTATTTCATTTATGCGGTTCTATCGATCATCATACTGTAAAAAATGTAAGAGAAGAGATAGACAGAAACATATATCGATTAAGACCGCATGAGGTGGTACTTGATCTAAACGATGTGGAATTTATGGATAGCTCCGGCCTTGGGCTGATTTTGGGAAGATATACAAGGATTTCAGATTTGGGAGGCGCATTGACACTCGTCGGTATGTCTGATGAAGTCATGAAAATAATTCGACTTTCAGGAGCCGACAGTTTTATAAGATGTGAAAAGAAAAGCGAAAAAGAGAGGATGATTAAAAATGCTTAAAAATAGCGCAAACAGCGTAAAAATGCAGCTTGATTCGAGGTCTGTAAACGAAGCGTTTTCGAGAGCCGCGCTCGCTGCCTTTTTATCGCCTCTTGACCCTGATTTTGGAGAGATGTGTGATTTAAGAACCGCCATTTCTGAAGCGGTTACGAATTGCATTGTACACGGATACAAGGGAAATGGCGGAATTATTTACATAAACCTCTCCTATTATGACGACAGAACAGTGAAAATAGCTGTACGCGATAAGGGCTGCGGTATTGAAGATATAAAGCAGGCCATGCAACCGCTCTTTACAACAGATAGAAGCGGTGAACGCGGGGGAATGGGCTTTACGGTAATGAAAAGCTTTTGCGACAAAATGCGTGTAAAGTCAAAAGTAGGAAAGGGAACATCTGTCTTTATGGAAAAGAAGCTCAGATGATAAAAATTCCGGAGGGCTGTACACAAATGCTCGAAAAAAACGAATGTACCGAGAAGTTTTCCGATAATGCAGAGCTGTTAAAAAGAGTAAAAGAAGGTGATAAAGAAGCACTTGAGCGTCTTGTTGCGCAGAATATGGGATTGGTTAAAAGCATAGCTCTAAGATTCAGAGAACGGGGTGTTGAATATGAAGACCTTGTTCAGATCGGGGCTTTGGGTATGCTTAAAGCGGTGCGAAGCTTCGATTTTTCCTACAATACCGTTTTTTCGACATATGCTGTACCTCTTATAATCGGCGAGATAAAGCGTTATTTGCGCGACGACGGTCCTATAAAAGTTGGACGTTCAATTAAGCGCATGAGCATGGAGATATCAAAAAAGAGAGAAGCGTATATACAAAAGAATGGGCGAGAACCGAGAGCGAGCGAGCTTGCTGAGCTCTGCAAAATAACTGTTGAAGAACTGTACGTCGCTTGCGACGCGGCAAGTCCCGTAAGATCGCTTGACGATCCTGTCGGAAACGGAGAAGCGTTGACTTTAGGTGGCATGATTGCTGACACCAACAATGAGCTTGACATTGCAACTGACAGAATTGCTCTGCGCGAGGCTATATCAAAGCTCGAGCCAATGCACAGAGAAATTGTATCGCTCAGGTACTTCAAAAACTTGTCACAACAGCAAACCGGTGATATTTTAGGAATAAGTCAGGTTAAAGTATCACGCGAGGAAAAGAAGATAATGGCATCTCTGCGCAGCTGTTTGTGAATGTTGCAAAATAAATAATATGAAATGTTATAAAAAATTTACATTGTTCGACACAAAAAATCATCTATCCTATTGACAATGCCGTAGAATTTGTGTATAATATACTCTGTTATGGATAAATGTCATAGTTATGCCCATTTGCAGGTGAATCGAGGTATTTCCTTGGAAAACAATAATCATATTACGCTTGACATTTCATCGCTTCTTGCCGGTGAAAAGAGAATTGATATTGGCAAAGATGTTCCTCTGTCAGATGCTTTAATTGATGGCATACATTTTTCCTCTGCAGCCAATTTTAAAGGATATATTGAGAACCTTTCGGGTTATATGCGTCTTCGAGCAAGCATTTTTGCAGAATATAAAGCCGAATGCGCGCGTTGCCTTAAATCTCTTGATCGCAATATTACCTTTGATCTTGAGAAAACAGTTACTGCCGCAGGCACTCTTGAAAATGAAGAGGCGGACGAGGTTGTCCTCGACTATATCATAGTCGAAGATGGAATGCTTGATTTAACAGATGTTGTTGAACAGGAATTAATGCTTGGTTTTCCGCTCCGCGACCTTTGCTTGGACGATTGCCTTGGCTTGTGCCCGAAGTGCGGTAAAAATTTAAACGACGGCGATTGCGGCTGCAAAAACGAGGATCATGATCCAAGATGGGACAAGCTCGCAGAGCTGTTAAAAAACAATTCAGATAATTAACTAACGGCAAGTCGCTGTATATCGCTTGGCAGATATATGGGTCGGACACGAGTTGATTAATAGATATAACAAAAAATAACATTTTATAAAATAGGGGGTGTAACCACCATGGCAGTACCGAAGAGAAAAGTTTCGTCAGCAAGACGTGATAAAAGACGCTCCAATGTATGGAAGCTCGACCTTCCCGCAATGACAAAGTGCCCCAAGTGCGGCGAGTATATTCTTTCGCACAGAGTATGCAAGAATTGCGGAACATACAACGGCAAGGAGATCATTGCAGTTAAAGAGGCGGAGTAAGACTACGCCAAGCGCATAAGGAATGTGGGCGTATATTTCGATATACGCCCATGTTTTTTATCAAAATTGTTTTTCACTGTTTGAGAGAGGATTTCGTAATCAATGGTTAAGATAACGAACGTAGATGAAAATTCGCTTGCGCATCAGGTCGGGATTTTGCCGTCTGATTATCTTATTTCCATAAACGGAAACGAAATAAACGACATTCTCGATTATAATTTCTACCTTGCAGAAAAGAAGATAGTTTTAAAGATCCATCGCGGTGAAGAGCTTTTTGATGTGATAATCAAAAAGAAAGAATACAGTGATATTGGGCTTGGTTTTCAGACGTTTTTGATGGACGAAAAGAAAAGCTGCAGAAATAAGTGTGTCTTTTGCTTTATCGACCAGAATCCCCCCGGAATGCGCGAAACAATTTATTTTAAAGACGATGATACTCGCCTTTCATTTTTGCAGGGAAGCTATGTCACGCTGACAAATATGAGCGACAATGACATTGATAGAATCATTAAGATGAAGACATCTCCGATAAATATATCGGTACATACCACTAATCCTGCCTTGCGCGAGACGATGCTTAAGAACAAAAACGCCGGTAAGCTGTTGTCCTATATGAAGCGATTTGCCTGTGCAGGCATCACAATGAATTGCCAGATAGTGCTTTGCCGTTCTCTCAATGACGGCGACGAGCTTATCAGAACAATGAATGATCTGGAACGTCTTTATCCGAACGTTTCAAGTGTTTCTGTTGTTCCGGCCGGCCTTACTTGCCATAGACAGGGACTTTATCCGTTAGAACCGTTTTCTGAAGAAGAATGTGGTCATGTAATTGATGTTGTTGAAGACATGGCCAAAAAATGCCGCAAAAAGCATGGATCACGAATATTTTGGTGCGGCGACGAATTTTATTTAAAGGCAAAACGTCCCTTGCATGGGGAGCGTTACTACGAGGGTTATCAGCAGCTCGATAACGGTGTCGGACTGATAACTTCATTTAAGAGCGAATTTGATTCTGCGCTTGCAGATTTAAATAGATACAACACTGAGAAGACTCGTAATATATCAATAGCAACAGGTGAAGCGGCATATTCGCTTATCGCCAGCATGATAATGACATTAAAGGTTTTCTGTCCGAATATAAATTGCAAGGTTTATAAAATTAACAATCACTTTTATGGCGAGAACGTGACGGTTGCGGGTTTGCTTGTTGGGCGCGATTTGCTTGAGCAGCTCACTGAGCGTGACCTCGGCGATACGTTATACTTGCCGTCAGTTATGCTGAAAAAAGACGATTGTGTTTTTTTGGATGACGTAACGCCATCCGAATTGGAAGAAAAACTGAACGTAAAAATTCGTTTTATTGATAATGACGGCTCGGAATTTATTCGGGCAATTTTAGATGAGTGAATTGGAGGTATTGACGATATGAGGAAGCTTATTTGTGCCATTGTTGGCCGTCCTAACGTCGGTAAAAGCACATTTTTCAATAAGCTCGCAGGATCACGCGTCTCCATTGTTGAAGACACTCCGGGTGTAACACGCGACAGAATATATTTTGACATTGACTGGAATGGCAGACCTATTACCTTGATCGATACCGGTGGTATTGAGCCTAAAACTGATGATATCATCCTCAAGCATATGCGCATGCAGGCACAGATTGCCATTGAAACGGCTGATGTTATCATTTTTATGACCGATGTTACGACAGGCCTTACAGCCGACGACAGAGATATTTGCCTTATGCTGCAAAAGAGCGGCAAGCCTCTTGTTTTGGCTGTCAATAAGGTTGACAAGGTCGGCGCTTTGCCAATGGAGTTCTACGAGTTCTATGAGCTTGGTATTGATGGCGAGCCTATCGCGGTTTCGTCAATACACGGCACCGGTTCCGGTGACATTCTTGACCGTGTTCTTGAAATTGCGCCTCCCGAAGAAGAATTTGAAGAAGATGAAGACGATTCCCGCATCAAGGTTGCAGTAATCGGCAAGCCCAATTCAGGTAAAAGCTCGCTTGTTAACGCGATCCTCGGCGAAAATCGTATGATCGTGTCAAATATCGCGGGCACTACTCGCGATGCTATTGACTCCAATGTTGATAATGAATATGGAAAGTATGTCTTTATCGATACTGCGGGTATAAGACGTCAGAGCAGGGTGGAGGACAGCGTCGAGCGTTTCAGCGTGCTCAGAGCTAAAAATGCAGTTGAAAGGGCGGACGTATGCCTTATCATGATAGATGCAGCGGAAGGCATTTCAGAGCAGGATGCAAAAATTGCGGGACTTGCTCACGATGCCGGCAAAGCTTCTATTGTTGTTATGAATAAGTGGGATGCTGTTGAAAAAGATAATTCTTCAACAAAGGCATTTACCGATAAGGCGTTTGACGCGCTATCATTTATGACGTATGCGCCGATTCTCTTCATTTCGGCTAAGACGGGACAGAGAGTTCAAAAGTTATTTGAACAAATAAATTACGTTTACGGTCAGTCTGTTTTGCGCGTATCAACAGGTATGCTCAACGACGTGCTTGATGATATTACAACACGCGTCCAGCCCCCGTCTGACAAGGGTAAGAGATTAAAGATTTATTACATGACTCAGACACAGACTCAACCACCCACGTTTGTTATCTTCTGCAATGAGCCTGAACTTTTCCATTTTTCTTATCAGAGATATATCGAAAATAAGCTTCGCGAAGTCTTTGGATTCAAGGGCACTCCATTAAAGCTTATAATTAAAGGCCGCGGCGAGGAAGGCGGTAAAAAATGAGCTTCTTCGATATTTGGAATAAAGGCCTTTTTACAATAATGGGAAGCGATAAAAGCATTTGGGTGCTGATTATTGGATGGGTATTGTGTGCTGGATTTGCTTATCTCATCGGCAGCTTAAATTTTGGCTGTATTATTTCCATCTACAAGTTTAAAGACGATGTACGCAAGCACGGAAGCGGAAATGCAGGAGCGACCAATATTTTCCGTACCTACGGTAAAGGAGCGGCGCTCTGTACCTATTTGGGCGACGGTCTTAAGGCTGCTGTTGCAGTGGTCATCGGCCATTTGCTCGGTGGCGTTACAGGAGGCTATATTGCCGGTTTATTTACCGTTATCGGACATATGTGGCCTGTATTCTTTGGATTTAAGGGCGGGAAGGGAGTAGCTACAGCTTCTGTAATGATCCTTTGCCTTAATCCTATAGTCTTCCTTATTATGGCGGTTATCTTTATAATTATCGTTTGGTCAACAAAGTACATTTCTCTCGGGTCGATTGTTGCTCTAATGCTGTACCCGCTACTGCTCTTTAAATTGCAGAACCCTGAGCTTATGGGCGGCGGTGGCCAGTACGTAATTATTGCATTTATAGTTGCCATTCTTGTTGTATTTAAGCATCGCTCAAATATAAAGAGAATTATGGCAGGCAATGAGAACAAATTTGTTTTAAAAACCAAAAAGAAATCAGATAAAAACCTTGATAATACCGTAGAAGATGAAGAGAAATCGGAGGATAAATAATGCTTCCTTCTATTGAAATGATTGCAGCCCGCGTACGTGAGCTGCGCGATATACTTGATGTTCAGATAGAGGATATTGCCCGGGAAATAGATGTTACCACGGAGCAGTATATTGCATATGAGAGCGGAAACGATGATATCCCGATTGGCAAACTTTATCTGATCGCCAATGCTTTGGGAGTCGATCCGACACTACTGCTTATCGGCGACAACCCGCGAATGGTTGATTATACGCTCATTCGAAAAGGGAAGGGCGTCTCTGTTGAACGATATGAGGGCTACCGTTTTACTTCTCTCGCCTATAACTATATTGACCGTCAGATGGAGCCTATGATCGTTGATATTGATCCTAATGACAAGCCCGCAAAGCTTGTTACACATGAGGGTCAGGAATTCAATATGGTGCTTGAGGGCACTGTTGCCATTACATTGCAAGATAAGGAATATGTTCTTTATCCCGGTGACAGCATTTATTTCAATCCTCAGATACCACATGGACAGCGCGCTGTTGGCGATGCTCCTGCACGCTTCCTTACTGTAATTAACGAATAATCGGAGCATACTTCAATGAATCTGCTTGACCGCTTTCTTGAAAAAACTGAATTTCAAGACTATAACGATTTTATAAATAACTATAGACCCATAATCCCCGAATCTTTTAATTTCGGCTACGATGTTGTTGATGAATACGCGAGAATTGCACCTGAAAAGCGCGCGCTTCTTCATTATGATGACAATGGTGACGAGCCTAAAATTACAAATTATACGTTCGGTGATATTTCTCGCCTTTCAAATAAATATGCAAATCTATTTGCATCACTTGGTCTGAAAAAAGGCGATACCGTCCTTTGCATTTTGCGCGAAAGAGCAGAGGTATGGATCATTATAACGGCCCTTATTAAATTGGGCGTAATATTGATTCCTGCCACTTTCCAGCTTGCTGCAGAAGATATCGTGTATCGTTGTAAGAGTGCCGACGTTAAAATGCTTTGTGCTGTTGACGATGACTTTCTTCTCAAGGGCATTAACGAGGCCATGCCGGAGTGTTCTTGTGATCTAAAAGTAGGCATTGTTGGTAATAATGTTCCTGATAATATGCTCAATCTTCGTGAACTTGTCAAGACAATGCCCGACACGCTGGACAGAGTTCCTAACATGTGTGACGATCCGATGCTTATATACTTTACTTCCGGTACCACCGGCATGCCTAAGATGATCGTTCACGATTTCCGCCTTCCTATCGGTCATATTACCACTGCAAAGTATTGGCAGCATGTTGAAGATGACGGACGTCATTTTACATATTCTGATTCCGGATGGGCGAAATTCGCCTGGGGTAAGATATTCGGCCAGTGGATATCGGGTGCCGAAATTGTAGCATATGACAGCGATAGATTCCACGCTGATAAGCTGCTTCGCGCAATAGATTCGCTTAAGTTGACTACTTTCTGCGCCCCCCCTACTATTTACCGTAGTTTCATTGCAGAGGATATTGAGCAGTACGATTTTTCTACTATTCATCATTGCTGTTCAGCAGGTGAACCTCTTAATCCTGAAGTAATCAATAAGTTTAAATCCGCAACCGGACATACTATTTACGAGGGCTTTGGACAATCTGAAACTACTGTTTTGCTTGCGAATTTCGGTTGGGATGTGATAAAGCCCGGATCGATGGGAAAGCCTGCTCCGATTTATGATTTCCAGCTTCGCGATGCGGATGGACATGCTTGCGAAGACGGTGAAACCGGCACTATTGTAATTAAAAACGCTGTAAGTGAACGTCCTTGCGGACTTTTCCGCGAGTATCGAAATAATCCCGATGCTATGGCCGAAACGTGGTTTGACGGTGTTTATTCAACGCGTGATATGGCGTGGCGCGATTCCGACGGATATTTCTGGTTTGAAGGCAGAGATGACGACGTAATCAAGTGCTCAGGCTACAGAATAGGTCCGTTCGAGGTTGAAAGCGTCCTTATGACTCATCCTTCTGTAAAAGAATGTGCTGTTACAGCAGTTCCTGATGATCTCAGAGGTCAAGTTGTTAAGGCAACGATAATTTTACATAAGGGCTGGCAGGGAAGTGACGAGTTGAAAAAAGACATTCAGGCTCACTTCAAGAAGACAACGGCACCCTACAAATATCCTCGTGTTATTGAGTTTGTTGATGAGCTTCCTAAGACTCCGAGCGGAAAAATCAAACGCAGTGAGATTAAGAAGCGTGACGAGCTGAAATACAAGGCAATGATGTCAAAAAACAAATAAAAAATGTTAATTTTTTAAAAAAAGTATTGCTTTTTATTAAATAATGTGATATAATACAAAATGTTGATTTGTTCGGTATTATATGTTACCGAGTTTTAATGATGATATAATTGGAGGTGTGATAAATGGCAAAGTGTGAAATCTGCGGAAAGGGCGTTACCTTCGGACTTAACGTTTCCCATTCCAACCGCAAGACAAACAGAACTTGGAAACCCAACATTAGAAAGGTTAGAGCCAACGTAAACGGTATGACAAAGTCCGTTAATGTCTGCTCCCGTTGCCTTCGTTCCAAGAAGGTTGAACGCGCAGTCTGAGTTTAGTCTATAATTTCAATAACGGGATGCATCATATGTATCCCGTTATTTTCTTAAAACGTAAATATGAACAATATATTAATTAGTAATAAGATTAGTAATAAAATCAAAAATTCACTGATTGCGAACGGATTTAAAATAATTCTTCTGCCTGATTATATCAGATTAGATAAACCGGTAATGCCGCACGCAGACATGCTGATATATAAAGTGTCTGACAAACATCTGCTTACATATCAAGAATATTATGAGTCTAACAGGGCGATATTTGATGGGCTTGATTGCCGGATTGCAGTAAGTGATTTTACGCCACGTAAGTCGTATCCGCATGATATCGCGCTAAATGCCCTGAAAATTAGAGATACAGTATATGGCAGGGAAGAGAGCCTGGCAAAAGAAATTTGTATGAATGCAGATCACGTGTTTAATGTTAAGCAAGGTTATGCAAAATGCTCGTGTTTACAGGTTGCTGATGATCTTGTAATTACATCGGATAAATCTTTGTATACAGCTTTAAAGAATAACGGAATTGACGTTTTAAAAATATCATCCGGTAATATTGGGATTGAGCAGTATAACTACGGATTTATTGGCGGAGCATCCTTTACATATGGCGAAACGGTGTATTTCTTTGGCAACATCAATAAACATCCGGACGGTGATCTCGTTGTACAAGCTATTAATCGTAGAAATAAAAAGATTTGTTGTCTGTCAGATGATTCGCTTTATGACTACGGCGGAGCGGTGATTATTTAGCTAATTTTATATTGAATTTGCTTGACAGCAAACGTGAAAAATGATATAATACTGTTTGTGGTTAAATGCATTCTAAATAGGGAGCCATTTTAAATGTGAGGCTAAATTATACA
>JAZSMZ010000011.1:0-11882 GCA_045536155.1 Eubacteriales bacterium | reverse complement strand
AGAAAGTGGATATAGTTCTCTGCGCAACCCCGAATGACGTGCATAAGGATATAGTTATCACAGCCCTCAATGCAAAAAAACACGTTATCTGCGAAAAGCCCGTTGCACTCTCTGTAGGTGATTTTGACGATATGGTAGCTGCCGCAAAGAAGAATAACGTTTTCTTTACCGTTCACCAAAACAGACGCTGGGACGTTGACTATCTTGCAATGAAGGCCATCAAGGAATCGGGCAAGATAGGCAAGGTTTTCAACATCGAATCGCGCATCCACGGCTCGCGCGGGATCCCCTCCGACTGGAGAGGCCTCAAGCAGTACGGCGGCGGTATGCTCTATGACTGGGGCGTTCACCTCATCGACCAGATATTGCTCATCATGGACGGCAAGATCGAAAGCATCCATTGCCGCTTCGATCACCTCACAAATGAGGAAGTAGACGACGGATTCCAGCTGAATATCGGATTTGATACCGGCGCACGCGCATATATCGAGGTCGGCACGCTCAACTTCATCTCAATGCCCCGATTCTACATACAGGGCGACAAGGGTACGGCGATAATCCACGATTGGCGCCAGAATGCAAAGGTAACCGTTTGCAAGGCATGGCACGAAAGCGACGTTATTCCCGTTGAAACCGCGGCAGGACTTACAAAGACGATGGCTCCGCGGGACAGCATTACCACCGATGAGTTCGAGTGGGAGCGTCCTTCGTCCGACGTACACGATTATTACCGCAACTTCTCGCTCGCCATCGACGGCAAAGAAGAGCAGATCGTAACTCACGAGCAGATGATGAGAGTTGTCAAGGTTATGGAAGCCTGCTTCGAATCGGTTGAAAAGAATCAGGTTATAAGAGTGGATCTGTAAAAATAAAAAAAGGGCGCTTCTCTCTGCATTCTTAGCGGAGAAATAGACGGCACAAAGATTTCGGCAGAGATATTGTTTTCTCTGCCGATTTTTGATATAATGGAGTTAGCGAAAAGCCTCCCTCCGAGAGGGAGGTGGCACGCGTAGCGTGACGGAAGGAGTCTGCGTGACTTTGAAGTTTTGACAAGCTTTGTTGTAACGCGCTCTCCCTCACCCGACTCCGTCGGGAGCTCCCTCCCGGAGGGAGGCTTTGGATGCGCTCAACCTTAGGGGCAAGGGCTTTGCCCTATGCCTTTGTAATACAAAGGCGAAACTGGCGATAAAAAGAACGATAAATAAGAATTTATTGAATGGAGGTTTCAAAATGAAAAACAAGGCTACTGCAACATTGCCGATACCTACACATTTACAAGCAATTATGCTTCCTATTGGTAATAGCAATAGTGAATTGGAGGTAACAGGCAAAATTAAATGTCCATGTGGCAACGAGTTTTTTGAAATTTGGGAAAGCAATGACAGGCAAATAGTAAAATTATTATGCAAAGAGTGCAAGACTGAATATATTATCTTCGACAGCGGAAAGCATGGATGGGACGGTTTTGTGTGCGGTGATGATTTCCTTGACAGAGAAGAACCATTTGAAAAGTATTCGTGTTCAAAATGTGCAGAAGATATTTTTAGTATAGTTGTCAAAATTTCCTCGCAAGGCAAAGAAGATTTCGAAGAGGAATGTCTATCAAATGACGATACCTTTACTTTGGAAGATTGGGTAAATGCATTTGAGTGGATTACTATTTCTTTATCTTGCAAAAAGTGTGGACTGTCCGACAAAGAATGGTTAGATTTAGAAACTATGTGAGTTAGACAAATTCCAATTTATCAAATAGTACAACAAACCCCGACAGACCTTGAAAATCTGTCGGGGTTTACTATTTGTTTTCTGCGGATCAATTTTATGTCTTAACGGGGCGTCGAGGACGTCGCCCCCTACGAAACAACACTCGGTCGTTTCGCGCTTCGTTTCAACTTTTAAACGGTTTTGCAATAAAGAATACGGCCATAATATTTGGCAGCGCAATTTTTACGATCACATCATAAAAAATCGTGAAGACTATGAGATACATTTATAAAAATCCTGCCTTTGTCATTTGGACGAACTGTTTGATGAGTAAAAAAGCTCGGCTTTTGCCGAGCATTTTTTATTTATTCTTTTCTTCGATTATCTCAATAATTTTCGAAATTGTTTCTTCCATCGTCATGTCGCCGTTGTCGAGTATGACTGCATCGTCGGCAGGGATAGCAGGGGCAATTTTGCGGTTGCGATCGTTTTCGTCGCGCGATTTCATATCGGAAAGGACTTCCTCGTAGGTGGTCTCAAATCCCTTTTCGAGCATCTGCTTGTAACGGCGCTCGGCGCGCACCTCGATGGGCGCGGTGAGGAATATCTTTACGAGCGCATTGGGCAGAATTACCGTGCCGATGTCGCGTCCGTCCATAATGACCTCGTTTTTACGGGCAACGTCGCGCTGAAGATCAAGCAGCATCGCGCGGACAGGTCCATGCTTTGACACGTCGGATGCATAAACCGACACGTCGTCGTCGTGAACCCGATCGGTGACCTCGCGCTTATCAAGATACATCTTTTGTATTTTACCCTCGAAAACCAGATCAAGCTTTACATCGGGCAGCGCTTTTACAACGGCCTCTTCGTTTTTGGGATCAATGCCGTTTTCGAGCATATAAAGACCGACGGTACGGTATATCGCGCCGGTGTCGAGATAATGTATGCCAAGCTTTTGCGATATTACCTTCGCAACGGACGATTTGCCCGAACCGGAAGGTCCGTCAAGCGCAACTGTGAGATGTGCCATAGTGTACTCCTTTATTTGTTATATTCGCTCTTTTTGAGTTACGGCGGATCATATTGAATGCCCCCCAAGAGGGAGTCCGAGGGAATTGCGAGCGCGAGCTCGCATCCCTCGGTGCGGGTTGGTCAAGGGTGCAAAACCCTTGACTTCGTTCTCTTTGTTACTTTCTCTTTGAAGAAAGAGAAAGTAAGAGGCCGCGCGCCGGGGAGCGCAATGAAATCAGAAAAACCGTAGGTTTTTCTTCCCTTTCTTTTACTCAATTTTTTGAAATGTAGAAAGAATTTCTCTGGCGAAAAATTCTTTCTAATGATGATAGTTCTGATGATTGATTATCGTGAACGCGCGATAGATCTGCTCGAGCAAAAACACCCTCATCAGGCGGTGGGGGAAGGTCATCTTAGAAAAGGAAAGGCGAAGGTCACACATCGCTTTGATCTTCTCGTCAAGGCCATCAAAGCCGCCGATGATAAAGCAAATCTCGCTTTTTCCGCCGCCTATCACGCTTTCAACCTTGTCGGCAAGCTCCTCCGACGACAGCATCTTGCCCTCAACGCAAAGGGCGATCTTGTATGCCTTTTGCGGTATTACCGAGGCAAGCTTTTCGTCGCTCGTTTCGATCGTTTTAAGCTTGCAAAAAGCGCCGAGGCGCTTTTCGTATTCGTCGGCGGCCTCGCGATAGAATTTATCGCGAAGCGCACCAACGCATATTATCGTAATTGATACCATTTATCCGATTATCCGATTGTTCGATTATCCGATTCAGCGAAGCGGAATTTCGCGATAGATTCCCTCTGCCATTCTGTCGTGGCCGAGGTCGTTGGGATGTGTAAAGTCGACGGTGCAGCTGTCGCGGTCGGTACCGGTGAAGAAGGCCTTGCCGTCGCAGAAGAATACGTTTCTGTCCCCCGTTTTGTATGCCTTGACGTAGTTGCTCATAATAAATACGCGGCGATCCATGCTCTCAAAATAGCCGTTTTCAAAGTCGGGCTTGGTTACCATGATGATCGGGATATCGGGATGAGCCTTTCTGACCGTTTCATACATGTTGTAGTGAGTTGCCTCAAGATGAGCCACGTTGGGAGCATTGTGGTCGTAGTCGAGAACGAATGCCGACATATCAAGAGATGCAATGTAGTCGGCCATAACCTGCTCGCCAAGAGCAGAGCCCGAGAAGCCGAGATTGATATGATTTGCGTTGAGACGGCGGGAAACGCGGGAAACATAGCACAAACCGGGACGGGTTGCGCATCCGCCCATGGTGATGGACGAGCCGTAGAAAACGATGGGCTTTTCATATTTGTAGGGCTTGGGGGGAGCGATATCCGCTTCGTCCACAATACCGATAACCATCTCTTCGATTCCGTTTGCCAAAGGAAGGTTGATCTCAACAGCGCGGCTGCCCGGATCCTTGTAAAGGGTGCCGGTGAATTCCTTGTCGTTGTGTCCGGGATAGAAAACGGTTCTGAACTGACCGTCGAGATAAACATCTATGCCGGTATAACCCGAGCGGGGCTGATGACCCCAGCCGATGGGTTCTCTTTTAAGCTTTACTCTTATTTCGATAACGTTTGAGCTCGTCTCAAAGCGAACGCGTCCGCCTGTGGTGCAGGTTGCAAGCCAGGTGACTTCGTTGTTTACCTTGTCGATTATATCATCGGGCAGGCGGTTGAAGTTGTCAAGCAAGCCATAGACCTTGATGGGCTCTTCTTTTACGTTAAAATATCTCATTTTGAATTCCTCCGGGGAAAAAATATATAAAAATATGTTTTATATGCTGAATTTAAATCCGACGCCAACCTCGCCGACTCGCAGCGACTTTGCCATCTCAAATTTGGCCGCAAGGGACACGCAATGGCAGGGGTAGACCACGCCGACGCCAATCTTTTTCATGTATGCAACGGTATTTTTGAGTCGGTCATTGACCTCGGACAGGTGAAATCCGCCTATAACCGCCGCAACGCGCCCGTTTTGCAGGTTTTCACGGGCATATTCGATTATGTTGCATATGCCGCTGTGAGCGCATCCTGCCAGAACAACAATGCCTTCGGGCGTGTTGAAGGCGAGCGCCGAATCGTCGTAAAGGTAGTCCTCCACCATGATTCCGCCGCGATTGGTCTTTCCGAGCGCGTAACGGCTCTCAAAATCGACCTTTTGCGGTATCTCTCCCAAAAATACGCAGTTTTTGCTCAAAAAATAGGGGGTTGATACAGCGGAACACTGCATCAGCTGTCCTGCTTTTTTTTCGGTAAAGGGAGTGCCTATGTAATTTCCCTCTTTATATTTTTCGCTAAAACAAAGAGGGTGATAAATCAGCTCTTTTTTCGACAGATCAAACTTTTCGGCAATATATTTCAGTCCGCCCGTGTGGTCGTTGTGACCGTGCGAGAGCACAATTCGATTGCATCCGCCAATGTCGATACCCATCGCCGCCGCGTTTTTCACCACAACGTCCGAATATCCGGTATCGAAAAGTATGCGGTCGCCGCCGCACTCGACGTACGCCGAAAATCCCGGCTCGCCGAGAAGATATTTGTCGATATAGGTGTAATTGTCAACTAATACGGTGATCGTCATTGATTTTTACCTGTATATTTTTGATTTTGTCATATGATTTTTTAAGGTATTTTAAAGCGCCGGTGCGAATTTTGCGGGGCGTCGAGGACGTCGCCCCCCTACGGGTGAGGCAAATACGGTGCAGATTTTCCCTCTCAGTCGCTTCGCGACAGCTCCCCCGAAGGGGGAGCCTTTTTTGCCTCTCAACGATGAAATTTATTCTTCCGTTACTTCTACAGCTTCTGTATCGCTGCCTTCCACGCCCTCCGCAGGAGCCGCAGGAGCATTGTCGCCCTCCGCAGGAGTGCCCTCTGCAGGAGCGTCGCCGAGTTTTTCTTCGTCTGCAATAACGGTTACGCTGGCAACCTTTGATCCTTCTGCAGGTGTGATTACCTTAACACCGCCTGCCGCACGTCCCTGAACGGAAATGCCGCTGCCCGCGGTACGTATCATGGTACCGTCGTCGGTGATGGCGATGATATCGTCATCGTCGGATATAGCAACGATGCCGGCAACGTCGCCCGTTCTCTCGGCATTGACACACTTCATACCCTGACCGCCGCGGCCGTGTGTGGTGAAATCTTCAAATTCAACTCGCTTGCCGTATCCGCGCTCGGTAAGAACAAGCAGCTTCTTTTCATCATCAACTACAACGGCGCCAACAACGCAGTCGTCGGGACGAACAAGCTTGATTCCGCGAACACCTGTTGCCGTTCTGCCCATCGGTCTGACATTCTTTTCGGCAAAACGGATGGCAAGACCGCTCTTTGTAGCGATCATAAGATCACGTTCGCCGTTGGTGAGTGCAACGTAGAGCAGCTCGTCGCCGTCGGCAAGCGAAAGTGCGATCTTTCCGCCCTTTCTCTGGATGGCGTATTCGCTCATCGCGGTACGCTTGATGGTGCCGTTCTTTGTTATCATGGTGAGATATTCGTCGTCGGCAAAGCGATCAACGCATATCATTGCCGTAATCTTTTCGCCTTCGGCAAGATCGAGAATATTTACAATATTCGAGCCCTTCGCCGTGCGCGATGCCTCGGGAATCATATACGATTTCTTAACGTATACGCGGCCGAGATTGGAAAACAGCATGAGATAAGAATGAGAATGTGCGGCAAGACAGATCTCGACGAAATCCTCTTCCTTTGTACCCATACCGATAACACCCTTGCCGCCGCGGCCCTGCGATTTGTAGGTGTCGGACGGGATGCGCTTGATGTATCCTGCATGAGTGAGAGTGATAACGCAGGTATGACGGTCGATGAGATCCTCGATCATAATCTCGTTTTCAACGGGGATTATCTGAGTGCGGCGTTCATCGCCGAATTTCTTTCTTATTTCTGCAAGCTCTTCTTTGATGATCTCTTTTACCTTATGGTCATCGGCCAAAATTCCTTCAAGCTCGGTAATGGTGGCATAAAGCGAAATCAGTCTTTCCTCGATCTTGTTTCTTTCCATGCCCGAAAGGCGACCGAGAGTCATATCAACTATCGCTTGAGCTTGTTCATTCGAAAGCTCAAAGCGCTCCATCAGCTTCTGCTTCGCGTCGGATATCGATTCGCTGTGGCGAATGATGTCAATAACTTCATCGATGTAGTCGATGGCGATCTTATATCCCTCGTAGATGTGGGCATCGTGCTTTGCACGGTTGAGCTCAAACTCTGTGCGGCGGCGAATGACCATATCCTGATGGGCAATGTAATGCTCGAGCATCTGCTTTAATGTAAGAACCTTCGGTACATTGTCAACCAGAGCGAGCATATTTACAGCGCAGGTATCCTGCAGCTGTGTGTATTTGTAAAGCTGATTCAAAATTATCTGACCGTTTGCGTCGCGGCGGTATTCAACAACGATTCTCATACCGCGGTGTCCGGTCTCATCGCGGATCTCGGTGATTCCCTCGATCTTCTTGTCGCGCACGCAGTCGGCCATCGAAACAACGAGATTAGCCTTGTTTACCATATAGGGTATCTCTGTGATGATGATGCGGCGCTTTTCCTCGTCGATTTCGGCCTTTGCACGTACGGTGATGCGTCCGCGTCCGGTCGAATATGCCTCGAGAATGCCGTTTGTACCGTAAATGTCAGCATAGGTGGGGAAGTCAGGACCCTTGATATGCTCCATGATATCGGCAAGAGTAGCATCGGGATTGTCGATAACGCAGTTGATGCCGTCGATAACCTCGCCGAGGTTGTGAGGAGGTATGTTTGTTGCCATACCTACGGCGATGCCGATAGATCCGTTTACAAGCAAATTAGGGAAGCGCGCAGGCAAAACGGTAGGCTCCTGCAGCTTCGAGTCGAAGTTGGGAACGAAATCGACGGTCGATTTTTCAATATCGGTAAGCATTTTGTCGGCAAGACGGGACATTCTCGCCTCGGTGTAACGGTATGCAGCCGCCTGGTCACCGTCCACGTTACCGAAGTTACCGTGGCCCTCGATAAGAGGATATCTCATCGAGAAAGGCTGTGCCAATCGTACCATAGCATCGTAAACCGATGCATCACCGTGGGGATGATAGAGACCGAGAACGTCACCTACGGTGGATGCCGATTTGTAGAAGGGCTTGTCATAGGTATGGTTACCCTCATACATAGCATAGAGAATACGTCTGTGAACGGGCTTTAGTCCGTCACGTACGTCGGGCAAAGCACGCGACATGATTACCGACATCGCGTACTGAATGAAGGAGTTTTTAACCTCCTTTTCCATTCCGACATTAACTATTTTCTGTTCGGGAAATTCGATGGGTTCGTTTTCGTCGTGTCTGTGTTTGTTTCTTTCCATGATATGCCTATTCTTTATTTAAATTTTTTTGTTTACGGTTTTTTCGGGGCGTCGCCCCCTACGGAAAATATCTTCAAATATACATCTTTTGCACAACTCTGTCGGTATATTTTTCAATTTCCGCCATATCAGGCACGGCAGTACCCGATAGCTCAACTTTTGCCGCGGCGGCTGCCGATGCAAAGGACAGACATTCGCAAATGTCGCATCCGAGAGAATATTTATGCAAATATGCCGCCAAGAAACAGTCGCCGGCTCCGGCAAAGCCCTTTACGTCGACCTTTGGCGCATCAACGCGATAAACGCCATGCTTGCCAACGTATACAGCTCCCATTTCGGACATTGTGCAAAGGATATCAACATGGTTTTGCACATATACACATTTTGCAGCGTATATTGCTTTTTCGACACTGTCCACACCGTAGCCGACAAGCGCTGACAGCTCTGCCATATTCGGCTTTATCAGTGTGGGATTTGCCCGAAGTCCGTTTTCAAGTGCGATGCCGTCACAGTCAAGCACAACGCTGCATCCATGACTTTTCAACATACTTGTCAGCAGATTATACACACCGTTATCAACACCCGGTGGAAAACTTCCGGAGATAATCCACAGATCATCCGCTGCGGCACTGCTTTCAACAAAAGAGAAAAACTTGTCCGATTCTTCTTTTGTAATCGGCCCTCCTCTTTCGTTTATCTCGGTACAGCGCGATGAATCCTCTATAATTTTTATGCACATTCGCGTTTCGCATTCGCTTTCGACAAAGGCACAATCGATGCCGTCGATCTCACACAGCGAGCGCAGAATGCGGCCGTTTTCGCCTCCGCAAAAGGCAAATGCACTGCCCTCGCATCCAAGCGAGTGCAGCATGCGCGACACGTTTATTCCTTTGCCGCCAGCCGCCATGACGGTGCTTTTAGTGCGGTTGAGCGCTCCCGTATTGAACTCGGAAAGGAAGACCGTTCTGTCGAGAGCAGGATTTAAGGTTATCGTGTTGAATTTCATAACTTTTGGTTAATTTATAAAAATGGTTATGTGATGAAGGGAAGAAAAATTTTCAATTTTTCTATTTTTATTGTGCTCCCCGGCGCGCAACCTCCCACTTTCCATAGAACCTCGCAAGCTCGGTTCATGTCAAAAGAGAAAGTGACAAAGAGAAGTGATTTAAGGGCTTTGCGCCCTTAAAAATTCCGCACCGGGGGTGAGAGCTTTCGCTCTCAATCCCCCAGACCCCCTATTTGTGATCCAAGATAATTGTTTATATAAGCCAAACATTCACCCGAACAGCGGGACATTCGTCGTTTTTCTTGCTTGCAAGGAAAATTTACCCGTTCAGGGTAAAAGACGAATTCCCTAAGTCAACGAGCCCCGCTCGTTGACTTTTTATACATCCAGATTATCCGCGTATTTTGCATTCTGCTCAATAAAATCACGTCTGGGCTCAACCTCGTCACCCATAAGCAACGAGAACATGGCATCGCTTTCGATGGCATCCTCGATCGTAACCTTGCGCAATGTGCGGTAACGGGGATCCATGGTGGTCAGACGGAGCTGATCGGGGTCCATTTCACCAAGACCTTTGTATCGCTCGGTGGTAACCTTTGAAGGATCACCCTTTGCGAGCTCGGCAATATATAAATCTCTCTCTTCTTCGTTGAATGCATATCTTTCTTCCTTGCCGCGGAACACCTTGAAAAGGGGAGGGCAGGCAAGATATACGTGACCCTCCTCGATGAGCTTTCTCATGTGTCTGAAGAAGAAGGTCAAAAGCAATATCTGAATATGCGAACCGTCGACGTCAGCATCCGCCATGATGATAATCTTGCCGTAGCGGAGCTTTGACATGTCAAATTCGCTTCCGATTCCGCATCCGAGAGCCTGAATGATCGGAACAAGCTGTGTATTCGAATAAACCTTGTCAAGACGGCTCTTTTCAACATTGAGCACCTTGCCTCGCATGGGAAGGATCGCCTGATAGCGAGAATTGCGTCCGTCTTTTGCAGAACCGCCCGCAGAACGTCCCTCCACGAGGAAGAGCTCGGTAACGTCAACTCTCTTTTCCTGGCAGTCCCAAAGCTGGCCGGGAAGCGCCGTTCCTTCAAGTACCGATTTGCGGCGTGCAGTTTCTTTTGCGCGTCTTGCCGCCTCGCGTACTCGCGATGCCTCAAGACATTTTTCCAAAATTATCTTTGCAACCGAGGGATTTTCCTCAAAAAATTCGCCCAATTTTTCGGTAATGAGATTGTCAACAAACACTCTCATCTCCGAATTGCCCAGTTTTGTCTTTGTCTGACCTTCAAACTGTGCATCCTGCAATTTTACAGATACAACCGCGCAAATACCCTCGCGGCAGTCCTCGCCCGACAGATTCTTATCTGCATCCTTGAGCTGACCGGTTTTGCGCGCGTATGCGTTGATAACCTTCGTAAGCGCTGTTTTAAAGCCGGTCTCATGCATACCGCCTTCGACGGTGTTGATGTTATTTGCAAAGGTCATAACCATTTCGTTGTACGAATCGTTGTACTGAATTGCAACCTCGGCTGTAGTGTAGTCGCGCACGGCCTTCATGTATATAACATCATCGTGCAGAAGATGGCAGGTCTTGACCGAGTTGAGATAAGATACAAAGCTCTTGATACCGCCCTCGTAATGGAGCACATTTTCAATTATTTCTTCGCTTGTGCCGCCCGCTTTTCCGCATCGCTCGTCGCGGAAGATGATCTTTATTCCGGCATTGAGGAATGATTGTTCACGAAGACGGGAGAGCAGAACATTATAGTCGAATCCAAGCGAGAATTCTTCAAATATCTCGCTGTCGGGCAAAAAGCGTACGGTAAGTCCGTGCTTGTCAGTCTCGCCGCGGCAAACAAACTCGTTTACAACCTTGCCGCGCTCAAACGACTGGGTATATTCCTTGCCCTCGTAGCAGTTGGTATATGACAGATATGTGGAAAGCGCATTAACTACCGATGCACCAACGCCGTGCAGACCGCCCGAAATAACGTATCCCTGGCCGCCGAATTTACCGCCTGCATGAAGCACTGTAAATACGACCTCGGGAGTAGGCTTGCCCGTGCGGTGCATAGCCGCAGGGATACCGCGTCCGTTATCGCTGATCTCAGCCGAGCCGTCGGGCAAAAGGCGTACCGTTATCTCGGTACAAGCACCTGCCAAGGCCTCGTCGATAGAGTTGTCGACGATCTCATAGATCAAATGATGCATACCTCTCTGCGATGTCGAGCCGATATACATACCCGGTCTCTTGCGGACCGCCTCGAGACCCTCAAGCACCTGTATTTGATTTTCGTCGTAAGTGGTGTTATTCACTGCCTGTGTGATTTCTGCCATTATAATTACTACCTTTCGGGTATTTATTTTTGTGTTATATCTTTTATTTTTTCAGTTTATGCGCCCGACTATCGTTGACGATGCTACTTGAGCTTTTTACCGAAAACGATCGAGCATTTTTTCTATCAGCTTACGCGCCCTACTATTGTAGATGATGCAACCTGAGCTAAGTAAACTGTTCCGTCGGCCATAACGATGATCGATTTCGGAACGTCGAGCGTCACGGTATGAAGCTTATTTTTAGCCTGCGCGATCTTCAAAAATTTTTTTGTTATGGGCGACATCGTCGCGGTATCGGCATCGAAGACCGCGGTTATCTCGCTCTCTCTCACCGTTTTATTATTGCCTATATGCAAATACATTTTACTTATGTCTCCGAATGAATAGGGGTAGAATACTGGGGGACTGCCTACATTTGGAATGTAAGTTTAAGTCGGAGGCCAAGCGGTCTTAGGAGAC
>JAZSMZ010000062.1:0-28999 GCA_045536155.1 Eubacteriales bacterium | reverse complement strand
GTAGCCGCGTACGGAAGTGATAAACGCTGAAAGCATCTAAGCGTGAAACATGCTTCAAGATTAGATATCCCATAGCGTAGGCTAGTAAGGTCGCTTGTAGACTACAAGCTTGATAGGTCGGAGGTGTACGCACAGTAATGTGTTCAGCTGACCGATACTAATAGACCGAGGGCTTGAACTACTGTATCTCTACAGCAGTTTGAGTTTCATCTGCTTCGTACACAGTTTCTTTATTCGGTTTTCTGTGAACATAGTTCATATTTAAGGCAGTCAATAGACTGCCTTTTTTGTTTGCTTTGGTCAATTGCAAATGTATTCTTGCCAAGTGCGCGCAAATGTGATATACTTATTATAATGAGTTATGACTAATTGTTGATAAGGATAATTGATTCGTGAAAACAAAGATGCGTTCATTAGTTGAAATAAAAATAATGCGAAGATTGTTTCTGTTTATAATAATACAGTTTTTGATTGTTTTTATGTTTGTACAGTTCATAGAGAGAAGTGAGCAACTTGATATAAATGACACTCAACAAATTGATATTATTGTTGATGATAAGTACATTTTCAAAGCTCTTACGGAGCATCGATTAGTTATTGTCGCTGATTCGGTAAACTATTTGTTTATGAGCCGAGCAACAATTGATGAGTATTCAGTTGACGAATTATATTCTTCTGTTTCAAATGGTGAGAGATTGTCTTTGGTTTATTATGAATCTAATTTTCTGTTTGAAAAAGTAAATATTGTTGTTGATGCACGTACCGAAACACAGATTTATCGTACTTTTGATGGATATAATTATTCAAAAGAAGGAATTCATATTTTTGGTTGCATTATCTTTTCTATAATAGAATTGCTTTTTGTAGGTGGTGTTTATATATATATTTGGATTAACTTTAATATGGTTAAACATGTTTTTAAAAAGCAAAAACTGCGCAAAAAGTAAGTGGATTACTTATTCTAATACCGTTACTTGCTAAAATAAAGGTGTTTTGCATTGACGATGATATTTGTCGCAAACGGCCTTTTATGTATACGATTCGCATATTGGATTATATCCACCGAAAACTACAGCTAGTAAGGAGATTCTAACATGAAAAAATATAACTATTTTGGCATTTATGATGACAATAATGAAACGCTAAAAAGGTTTATAACCGAGTACGAGATAGAGCTCCCTATTTATTTTCGACATTTGGGGAAATCGATCAGATTCAATTTTGATCAATATTCTGCTGCGAAAACGCACGCTTTGTCTTGCGAGATATTGACGTACATTTTTTAAAACAAAAACTTCTTTTATTGTTGTTATGGGGAAATTGGAATTCCTCAGAAACGATTAAAGCAATACATCAAAGGTAGACCGAATAAGCCTCATTGTATTGAGTATCATTCTCTTGACAATCGTGAAAATTACGAGTATGAATTCGACAACATATCTTTTGTGGAGGTGTCTCCAAACACATTTAATTTTAACAAGTTTACGAAGTTAATATCTTATGGCCGTGGACTGGATAGCAAGGAATATTTTATATCTTTAAAAGAAAAAATTGTTGTGCATTTTTATGATTGCAGAGGAATGGATATTGTTTCTTTAGACAATGATGATTTAATTGAATCTTTGAAAAAACGTTTTGAACAATACCCGTATTGGTCCCTTTGCTAAAATCTTTAGGGAAAAGCGCTGTTGGATCAATCGTCGTGACTGGTAAAAACATATTGGTAAATTAGAGGAGTGTACAATGTTTGCAAAGATTATTTTCTTTGATTTTGGCATGTTAATTTTAGATAGTGTTACCATAAGTGATTTGAGAAAATTTCTATTGGATTTTCTGAGAGTGAAAAAGAGCAGGAGTAATGCCAAGGGCGTTTATGCAATGCAATCCCTGCAAGATAAAATAACGCTATCCTTCATCAAAGCACATCTAAAGAAATATATTAAAGAATTTACCATTTTTCATAGGATGTATATGGTAGTAATGTATACGCTCATCCCGCAGTATTTCATTCTTATCATGAGCAATGTTCTGCTTGGCATGAAAAGCATGTACGTCTTATGCTTTTTCGCAGTAGTAAAGCTTATAATTTGCTTTTTAGTTAGGATAAATGTTGACTCGAATAGGGTTTCCATTTATAGGAGGAAATAAGGCGTGAACTATGCGTGCAAACATTGCCTTTTGGGGGGTAGTTGGACATTTAGCGTTTGATGTTGCTCCATATATATTATTTGGAAATAATGATGATGATCCAGGTCCTATACTAAACTTTGCGGAAAAAGGTACGAAAAAAATATTGGCGTTATTTGAATGAGGGGTTATGGAATATGAGTAAACGCAAAAATATCGTTGTTATGATAATTATAACATTGTGCTGTGTGGCTATTGCATATTTAAACAGCAATTACTACCACTCAAAGAAATTGGTTTCAGCGATCAAAGAGGAGAACATAATTGAGATCCAGCAAATAGTGGTTAAAAATCCCGGTTGTATAAATACCTATCCTACATTTGCGCCCGTTTGGTGTCAAGACTTGATGGATATATTTATTGAATATCCACTCGGCGAAGCATGTCTCATAGGGAATGTCGAGATTATCGAGATTTTAGTTGAGAATGGAGCAGATGTAAATTTGGGATCCAGAGTGACTCCGTTAGCGTTGACGTATTATAAAAAACCGCACAATTGGTATAACATTTCGCTTTTCCTTCTGGAAAGCGGAGCATCACCGGATTATAAAAGCCCCCATCCAGAAGGAAATGTTTTGACCGATATAGTAATGAGCCGCCCCGGAATATTTACAAGCAAATATGGAAGAGAGAGCGACTCCGAAGTTAACAAAGCTTTTTATTATACTCTAGAAAACTGTGATCATAGCAAAATTAAGTGGATGCGAGTATTGCAGCACAGTACCACTAATGATAGAGTTGAAATCGTAAAATTTTTATTGGATGAAGGGTATTGCGATGTAAATGACACCTCTGTTGGAATGACCGCACTTATGTTTGCCGCAAGAGATTCCACACAGGAAATGGTGCAACTTTTATTGGATTATGGAGCAGACAAAAGCATAGTGGATTCTGATGGGAAAACAGCATATGATTATGCGATGGAACGAGGATTTACAGAGAATGCGGAAATTCTCAAACCATAGACTCTATCAATAGTAAAGGCGTGCATACGGCCGATACGTATGTCTACGCAACAACCGGCGGGAACGATCAACTTGTCTCATTCAATGGGGGAACTTGCACATACGATGCCCTCGGCAATCCCACAACGTACCGCGGTAAAGCGCTCGAATGGACAAAGGTAAGACGCCTTGTAAAGGTCGGTGACGTTGAGTTTACTTATAACGCAGACGGTCTGCGCACAAGTAAAAAGGTCAACGGTGTAACTCATTCTTATCTGCTCTCGGGCGGTAAAATTTTGCAGGAAACCTTCGGCTCTTCCACAATTAAATATTACTACGGCCATAGCGATATTGTCGGCTTTAACTACAACGATGCCGATTATTACCGTAAGTATGATTAAAATGGATTAATAGACATTTGAAATGAGGTGTATAAATGCCTACTGTTTATAGACTCACACATAGAAGCAATCCCAATGATATTGATACCGAAATACTAATAGGTTTTATTAGTTCTTTGGAAAAATGCAATTCAATAATACAACACTATATAACGATTCAGGGATTCAAAGACTATCCAAAGCAATTCAAAATAAAGAAGTATTGGGTATCAAACAAACTATACGTTGATAAAACAGTTTATTATGTCCAATATTATTATGATGAAACTAATTGGATCAAGAAGAAAGACAAAGTGATTTATATAAATATTGGAACATATGCTAATAAAAAAATTGCTTTTAAAATTAAATGTTTATCATCAAAAATATTATTGTTTTTTTTAAAGCGTGGTGATGTTGTGTGTGAACAATATACGCTGGATAATTGTGAGTGGGCAGAAGGGTTTGACGTAGTATACACATAATTTCAGCTTTTGTAGATGATTCGGTGCAAAGAGCTACTAGCAGTGGGGGATAGTTTAAAATGATAGCTTTTATCAATACGATTCTGCTAATCGTAAATATCATTTCTTTTGCAGTTGTAATTTTGTTTGCAATATTCGGTGTATATGAACAAATAATGGGACCTGCAGATGCCGCAAAGCTACTCAAAAAATTACACATTCCGCTAAGTTATAATCAAGCATTAGTTATAGGTTTTGTTTGCTTAACACTTATGATAATTAGCTATATTTTGATAGAAAAACTGTCTGGAAGATTGTAGAAACCGTTAATGTAAAGGCTTATTCGGCTTACTACAATGCAACTAAGTGGCATTTCGAGGATAGAGAAAAGAAAAATGGAACACATCCGACTTATGTAGAGGTAAATGAGCGAAATTCCGGTTGGTATCTGCTACCTAAAGACCAATCTGTATATCACGATAATGGGGTTGGCAAACCATAACTTAAGTATATAACTGATGACGGACGAGAAGCTGTATTTGATGGCGATACACTAGAACCGGTTACAGATCCGAGATATATGGACACCTATAACTATTGCCCACTATACCAAATGCCATCTACTGGTGCCGGGGTTTTAGACTATGTCAAATTGGCAGGCTCGGGAGTTGGACATTTTTTGGGGGATATGTTGCCGTATTATTTAACTGGAAATAGTAATACAAGAGAGCAGTTTGAATCGAAAGGCTTTCTCTTTGATTAGGAGGCATCTGAATGAAAAAAGAATTACGGAACGTAATGATTATTATGTTATCTATAGGTATGATTTTAGGCTTATGCTCATGTCGCATGAAGGATAGTTACAAGGTGTTTAATATTAAAAACATAACTGGTAGTGTGAATGATAATTATTTTACATCAGAGGATTTTTCTTTTGCAAGAATTCAGAATGTTGTGATTATACCCGAAGTTAAGGCTATCAATCACGAAGAGTATATTATATATATATCCGCATATTCAAAAAGCGGAAAAGAAATTGTTCAGATAAAAAATGTAATTTTCAAAGAAAAAGAGCGTGTTTTGTTAAACAACGAGTTGGGGAACAGGATTGAATTTGAACAGAATGCTAACTCTACATATGAGGGATGGATTGATGGAGGAACCTTTACACCAGAAACTTTGAAGGTGGCAGATGGTAAAAAGTACGACATTATAATTGAAGTTGATGTTTTTGACAATGGTTTAAACATATCAAAAAACTTGTCTTTTGAAATGGACATAAAAGGATATAAATCATTTGTTTGGCCAACGTAAAATTAAGGTTTCAGGAATGTTCCTTGACAAGTGCCAATCGTCACTCATTGGCGATTTCGCTGGTACTTAACTGTTTCATCCTAATGGTTGGTAGTGCCGTTATTCAGGGAGGACTAGTTATTCTTGATGGAGCAACAGGTAAATTGTCAACATCCGTACTTGAATCACAACTGAGGGACGTAGCTCTCAACTATGGGGCAAAACAAATGGCAACGACTGCTGCAATTCGTCTTGCTTCAAATACTTGGAAAAACAGAAAATTAATCGTAGATACTATCTTTTAGGAGTAAATTAATGATCGCCTTTTTGAAATTTATGATAAAATGTCTTTGGGAAGGGTCGGGTTACCTTTTTTGCGCGTATCCTGCTGTGGAATCAGAAAAACCATTTGATTTTATTGGGATAGGCGGGTGCGGGATTATATTGATATCATTTGCATTATTTTATTTTTTTATTGTAAAATCCCAATCGCCATTTTTTCGCATTGCAACAAGCGTTTTGATCTCATTTCTCATTTTTACTGTATATTTCTTGCTTATGTTTTTAATCATTCGATGAGACAAATCCATGGACGTATTCTTCACATTTGAAATTTTTTCATAGGCGTTGAGCATACTTTTAAATGAGTATTAAATACATAAAGTTTTATTTTTCGATAAGAAACGCTATGAAAAAGAGCAAAAAGCTCGAGGTACGCGAGATGTAAAAAAACGAAAAGGATATAAGAGGAGTAAATAGTTTATGAAAAGGAAAGAAAAATATGTTTTCTTAAGTGAACTTTTTGATGAGTATGACCCAGAATGTATCAAGAAGAATTATAATAGTGTAAAAGAACTTTCAAATGATTTTTCTCCCCAAATTAGAGGCCTTGTTGCTAAAGTCTGTTCCGCTTACGAGAGCCCCGAGACGTTAGATGTTTTGCTTTTCTTGTCACAAGACCCAAATGAACTTGTAAGATTACAAGTCGCCGATGCACTTTGTTGTTTTGAGGACAACCTTGCATATCAAAAATTGGTAGAGTTGTGTAACGATTCATATTATATGGTAAGAGGATATGCAGAATATGGGGTTGGATTTGTTGGTGCAAAACATTCTAAAAGAAGAAAACAAGCAATGGAGATTGTGCGCGGAAAACTTAAAGAAGAGCGATTATATTTTAATAGGTTGCAATGCTACATGGCAATGTATTTTTTGGGGGATAATAACTCCTTGTCGGAAATTTTAATGGTTTATCATCTACTTAAATATCAAAACAAATGTATGGTTCTGCGTTTTATGATAGATATTTTTTCTGCTCAAAATTGTGAAAAGATAGTTGGCTTTTTTTCAAATATTGATAAATCCGGGATTCCTGCTGTAGACTTATTGATTGATGAACTTTTAAAAAAAGAGTTTTAAATTGATACCATTTACATTGTTTTATTTTTTGTTGTAAACTTACAATCACTATTCTGTCGCATTAAAATACCGTTACTTGCTAAAATAAAGGTGTTTTGCATTGACGATGATATTTGTCGCGAACAGCGTTAGACCGGCTTATTCATGGGAAATTCCAAGAAAGAAGTGATAATAATGGAGTTATTGAAGAGATTACAGAACTGGTATCAATCCCATTGCGATGGGGATTGGGAACATTCTTACGGAGTTACGATAGATACGCTCGACAATCCGGGGTGGAGAGTATCGGTTGATTTAACTGACACTTTATTAGAAAACGTACAATTTAAATCCGTAAAAACAGGTGATTCCGAGAGTAAAAATGATTTTTGGATCGATTGCCGTAAATTGGACGAAACTTACATAGGAATGGGCAGTGCGGATAGTCTGGAAACTCTTTTAACCATTTTTTTGGATTGGGCGGAAGCGAATTCTGACACGAGTGCCTGGGATGGCATAGTAAACACAATGATTGAACAGTGTAAATACTCCAGTGATTTGGAGGAACTTAGACAGTTATATACAAATATTGATTCTATTCCAAATGAGCATATACGAAAAAAAGAATTAATAAAACTTTTCAATGAAAAATGGGCAATGCTAATTGACAATATTTAATAAGTAGACGACGAGATTTTAAAGTGTACCGAAACACATCCCTTTCAAGTTAAGGGACGCGGCTGGGTAAATGCTTCTGAACTTGTACCAGGTGATATTCTTTACACAAAGGACTGGAATACAGTAATAGTTAATGGCATAAATCTTCTTGAGCTTGATGAGCCAATCGAAGTATATAACTTTGAGGTTGAAGATTGTCATACATATTTTATTGGCGATAATACTATTTTAGTACATAATGCTAGTTGTGAATTATCTGACGATGATTTGAGAAACATCGGAGAACGGGGCAAAAATTCAGGATTTAGAGTCGTAAACGGAACGCATGAAGATGCAATGGATTTCGTTGCATCTCAGACTAATGGCTTAGAGCAGGTTGCACCAGGTAAATTTAAGGGATATAATTCTAGAGGAGTGATGTTTACAGTTTTTCCAAGAGAGAGGGATAATTATACTTCTATACGAATTAACGGTATACCTGGATTAAAGGGAATTAAGTTTTTGTGGCAATGAGGTGTGGTATGAAACAAATTAATTGCGATGATCTGCTTTTGAGCAAAATAAATAACATATTAAAATCGAAAAAAATTGAATTTTTAGGTGATATTGAATTTTCTGAAAATGTTGATGTTTCAATTCTTTATCCAACAGATGATTATCTTTTAGACGAATTTCAATTTCAATCGATAGTAAGTTTGTTAGATAAAAAAGATAATCTATATGTTATGCAACTCGGAGAAGATAGCTATATACATAGTTTAAAACATGAACTATATCAGCTCGGTTACCCATATTCATATGAGGAGTACAAACAGTTAAATTTTTATTCTATTTCTCTTATTTTTTCAAGCAAATTGGATTGGATACTGATAATTGATGAATCATTAGATGGCGGAATAGGTATTTTAGGCGGAGATAGTGAAATTGTAGATGTTTTTGAAAAAGAATATGGAAAAACAAAAAAAGATATGTGCAAATTAGTAAAATTTTTTATTGAGGATTCTAATAGGAATAAACACGCTTTGTTGTATTTGAAAAAAATATTTGATTTATTACAATGACGAAATAATGTTGACTTCGTTTCATGACATTGAGTCATTTTGTTCAACTGTTTTTATAATACAATATTATCGGCCGCTATTTCTAGCGGCCTTTATTTTATATTTTGCTATTAGATAGCTTTTTATTATCAAATACAAATCTACAACCCCGTCGTTTGTTGTCGGGGTTATTTTTTACAATATAATTACAGCCGAGAAAGGAGGTAACGGATGGACATTGATTTTTCTTGACGATGAACGAATATTATGTTACAATATAATTGCAGCACACTGATGCAAATTAGTCAGCATTTGCTTCGCAAAAAACCTTCAATTCAGCAGAAAAAGGTGATAATTATGAAACTTTACATAAAGCAAAAGGTATTCAGCTTAAAGAGCAGATCGTCGATTTACGATGCCGAGGGCAACGAGGCGTACTATTCTGAGGCGATGATACCCTCTATTGGCACAAAACTGAAGATTTACGATCGCTCGGGCGCCGAGCTCATCTACATTGAGCAGAAGTTCTGGTCATTTTTGCCCAAGTACAAGATATTCAAGGACGGCGCCGAAATTGCCGAGGTTGTAAAGGATTTTACCTTTTTCAAGCCGAAATACACCATCAACGGTCTTGGCTGGACGGTGAAGGGCGACTTTTTTGACCACAACTATCAGATCATGCGTGACGATGAGGTCATTGCGTCGGTCCACAAGGAATGGTTCACCTTCGGCGACGCCTATGAGCTTGACTTTTCCGAATTCGTTGACGTTCCCACCGCCCTTGCGGTAGTTCTTGTAATTGATGCCTGCCTTGATGCGACGGGCGACGACAGCGGCTTTTCGATAAGGATCGGCAGCAACAGATGATCCGTTTTGAAGACGATTTTCCGCTCGAAAATCGGTTTGACGTGATAATTCCGATCTCATTTTCCCTTCGCGGCGGCGAGATCAGCATCGAGGCGTACGAATGTGTGCGCGATATTGCCGAAGAATTTGAGCAAAAGTTCGGCAGCGACCCCTTTTCGGCCGACTCTCTTGAATGGCTTGACGGCAATCTTCGCTCTTTTTGCGCCGATCGCGGATACGAGCCCGATTCGGCGGGAGAAGTGATGTACGAGTATCTGTATGACGGCGAGAAAAGGGATATATCCGACGTGATTTTGCCCTCAAGCGTGATGCTGGCGAGCGATCACGGCTTTGAGTCGGCACTTGAATGTGATATCAACCTCGGCGAGGACCCGTTTGGCGAGTATCCGTTCGAGTACGTCGGCTTTGGCACGGTGATCGACGGCGTGATAGTGTCGGTCTGCTCGGAAAATCCGCAGTTTGCCGACGAAAATGAGACCGAAGTGGGGGTCGAAACGCATCCCGATCATCGCGGACGCGGATATGCGGCATCGAATCTGGCCGCCTTGTGCGATCATCTGGCCAAACGCGGTCAGAAGGTGTGGTACAAGTGTGAAAAGAGCAATCTTGCCTCGCAAAATGTGGCAAAAAAAGCGGGGCTGGAGCTTTACGCGAAGAGTTTTCACTATCCCTGCTATTTGATTGAAGAATAAACAGACATAAAATAAAAAGGAGTGCGCCTCGGCGCAGAGGTAAAATGGCATTTGATGCTTGTTTTATGGCGGCGATTTCCGCTGAGCTGAACAATAAAATATTGGGTGCGCGAGTCGAGAAGGTGCAGCAGCCCGAAAAGGACGAGATCGTTTTGACTCTCCACGTCGGACGGGACACGCACCGATTGTCGATATCGGCGGGGGCATCCTGCCCGCGAATCAATCTGACGGGCATTTTGAAGGAGAATCCCGCATCGCCCCCCATGTTTTGCATGCTGCTTCGCAAGCATCTTGTGGGCGGACGCATCACTGCAATAAAACAGCTCGGCTTTGAGCGTGCTATCGAGCTTGAATTTGAATCGAACGACGAGCTCGGATACGAATCAAAAAAGTATCTCATCGCCGAGATCATGGGCAAATACAGCAACCTTATCTTCTGCAACGGCGACAAAAAGATCGTCGGCGCGATAAAGATTGTCGATTTCACCACCAGCCAGAAGCGTCAGGTGCTTCCCGGCATGACCTACGAGCTTCCTCCGAAGCAGGACAAAATGTCCCCTCTTGATGTTGACGAGGATAGCTTTGATGCTCTTTTTGAAAAACACAGCGCTCTTCCGATCGAAAAATTCATTACGACCGCCTTTTCGGGAATCGCGACGGTGACTGCGCGCGAGCTTGCCTACAAAAGCGGCGGTGCCGGTGGTATAAAGCGCGAATTTTTTGAGCTTAAGAGAAGGCTGACTGAGGGCGATTTCGAGCCGATAATGCTTCGCCGCGCCGACGATTCATCTCCCCTCGAATACTCATTCATGCCCATCGACCACTACGGCGATATGGCAATGAACGAGAAAAAAGAGAGCTTTGGCGAGCTTATCGACGCCTATTTCGGCGAAAAGGAGAAGGCCGAGCGGATAAAGCAGCGCGGAAACGACATTCTGAGATTGCTGACGAACATAGAAAGCCGTCTTTTAAAGAAGCTCGAGCTGCAAAAGAGCGATCTTGCCGAATGTGCGACGAAGGAAACGCAAAAGCTGTACGGTGACCTCATTACCGCCAACATTTACCGCTTAAAGCGGGGTATGGAGAGCGTTTCGCTCGAAAATTATTACAGCGAGTCGCTTGAGAGCGTGGATATCGCGCTCGATTCCCGTCTTACCCCTGCTCAGAACGCGCAGAAATACTACAAAAAGTATGCCAAAATGAAGGCGGCCGAGAAGGAGATCGCGCACCAGATGTCGATCGCCCAAAGCGAGCTTGAATACATCTACACCGTATTCGATGCCGCCGCCCGCGCCGAAAACGAAAACGATCTTGGTGAGATCCGCCGCGAGCTTTACGAGTCGGGCTATGCATCGCGCATGAAGGACTACACCCGTTCGATAAACGATAAAAAGAAGGCTGTAAAGCCGATGACTCTTTATACCGACAACGGTTATCGTCTGCTTGTCGGCAAAAACAACAGCCAAAACGACTACATCACAACGAAGCTGGCCGAAAAGTGGGATATTTGGTTCCACGTCAAGGGCGCGCCCGGCTCGCACTGTCTGCTTGTTACCGACGGTGTGCCCCTCGACGACATTCCCGATATCGACATTACCCGCGCGGCCGAATGTGCGGCCTACTATTCGTCGCTGAAGGGAAGCGTCAACATCGGAGTTGACTATCTGATAGCGAAAAACCTTCGCAAGCCCTCGGGATCAAAGCCCGGCTTTGTGACATACAGCACCAACTGGACCGCCTACGTCACTCCCGACGAAAAGGTCATTTTGGGGCTGAAAAAGAATTGATTTGGAGAAGCAAATGTATATCTGGGTCGGAATCGACGTTGACAGTCAGCTTTCAGAGATCAAAGAAAAGACAATGATCGCCGAAAAGGCCATCGGGTTTGAAAACTCCAATTTTACTCTGCCGCTGCACGTCTCGCTGAAGATATCTTTTAATATAAATGAAGAAAACGTAGCGGACGTCATGCGCGACATCGAGGCGATATACGAAAAGCACGGTCCGTTTGATATCGTGGTGAGCGGCATCGAGCTGTGCGAAAATATCTGCTGGATCATGATGAAAAAGAGCGAGGAGCTCAATGCTCTTCACGACGAGCTTAATAGTGTGCTGCTTGAAAAATATTCCGTTCCCCTTCACGAATACGATACCGATTACAAGTTCCACACCACCCTTTTTATGGACGGTGATCTTGAAAAGGTGAGGGCAGGGTATATATCGGTCGGTGATTGCGAGTTGCCGAGCACCCTTTTGGCGAACAGATTTGTTATTGGTCAGTCGCCCACGGGTGCGCTGGGCAGCTTTAAAGTGGTAAAAGTGATTGAGAGAGGTTAAAAATGAAGATAGTAATTGCAAGCGATTCATACAAGGGAACGGTGCCGTCATGGCGGATCGGCGAGATAGTTGCCGATGCCGCGAAATGCGCGCTCAAGGATCAATACGCCAAAGGAGAGCTTGAGATCGCGGTGATTCCGATATCGGACGGCGGCGAGGGCGCGCTTGAGGCGATTGGATGCCAAGTAAAAATGGCGCGGGTGAAGAATCCCGACGGTGAGATGATCGACGCCCGATACGGTAGGACGGGAAAGATCGCCTTTATCGAGAGCGCCAACGCCAACGGGTATGCGCTTACAAAGCTGAAAAATCCCGAAAAGACCACCACCTACGGAGTGGGACAGCTCATTCTTTCGGCGCTCGATGATGGCGCGCGCGATATTTACATCACTCTCGGCGGCAGCTCGACGAACGACCTCGGCTGCGGCATGGCCGCCGCTCTCGGTGTAAATTTCTTCGGCAAAGATGGGGAATTTGTACCGACGGGAGCAAGTTTGGGTGAAATTTCGCATATAGATATGAGTGGAATGGACAGCCGTCTTGCAAAGTGCCGCATTACGGCCCTTTGCGACGTTGACAATCCGCTTTTGGGAGAAAAGGGCGCGGCTTACGTTTATGCACGTCAGAAGGGTGCCGACGACGAGATGATCGAACGTCTTGAAGAGGGCGCGAAAAAGCTGGCGGAGCTTTTGCTTTCCGAGCATGGAACCGATATCCGTACACTCGAGGGATCGGGCGCGGCAGGCGGCATGGGCGGAGGCATCGTTGCCTTTTTCGGCGGCCGTCTTATGGGTGGATTCGAGTCGATCGCCGAGATAATCGGCTTTGACGAAAAGATCTCGGGCGCAGACCTCATCATCACGGGTGAGGGATTTTACGATACGCAAAGTCCGCGCGGAAAGGTCGTTTCGCAGATCGCGCGACGCGCGAAGAAAATGGACATTCCGTGCATCGCCATCGTGGGCGGATACTCGCTTGATGCTCCTCTTTGCGACGGTCTTTGTGCGATCTTTTCGATACAAAACGAGCCAAAGTGCTTTGAAGAGGCTATCGTCGATAGCGAAGAGAAGCTCTACCGCACGGCAGAGAATATAATCAGAGTGTGGAGCGCAGGGCAAAAAGGGCGATAATCGTTTATGAGGCCCTCTCCGTCACGCATTCGCGTGCCACCTCTCCCGCAGGGAGAGGCAAGACCCGAGGCGCAAAGAGAGGAGATTACCTGCTGCAGACATATACTCGTAGGGGAGGGGTCTCCCCTCCCTCATTATTGTCACTAGATTGTTTTCCCCACAGGAGCGGAGAGAGGGAATATTTTTCACAAAATTCGCTTTTGAAAAATACAAATACAATCCAACACAACGGGGTAAGGTTTAATGAAACACTATCTTGAAACTTCTATGGACGTTATAAAGGAATGTAAAAGTCAAAAAGAAGGATTAAGTGAAAGTGAGGCCGAAGCCCGACTGATACAAAACGGCAAAAACAAGCTTGAAAAGGGGAAGAAAAAGTCGCTTTTCAGACGGTTTGCCGAGCAGATAACGGATCCGATGGTGCTGGTGCTTTTGGGCGCGGCCATCGTATCGGGCGTTACCGTTTATGTAAACAATATCACCAATGCGTCGGACAGTGAAAGCTATGCCGACGTTTTTATTATTTTGGCGGTGGTCATCATCAATGCCATTCTCGGCGTTTTGCAGGAGAGCAAGGCCGAAAAGGCGATCGAGGCGCTCGGCGAGATGGCGGCATCGAAGTCCAAGGTCATTCGCGGCGGCGTTTTGCGCGAGCTTAAAAGCGAGGATATCGTGGTGGGCGACATCATCGTCGTCGAATCGGGGGACAGCGTGCCTGCCGATGCACGGATAGTCGAGTGCTCCTCGCTTAAAGTAGAGGAGGCGGCCCTGACGGGCGAATCGCTTCCCTGCGAAAAGGGGGATGAGGTTATCAAATTGCGGTCGGGCGAGAGCGAGGTCCCGCTCGGCGACCGCAAAAACATGATATACATGGGCTCTCATGCCGTCTACGGCAGGGCGAAGGCGGTGGTGACCGATACGGGCATGAGTACCGAGATGGGGAAGATCGCATCGGCGCTGTCAAGCGCCGAGGAGGGGCAGACGCCCTTGCAGCAAAAGCTGTCCGCACTGTCGAAAATGCTGACCTTCCTCGTTTTGGGAATATGCGTTTTCCTCTTTTTATTCCAGCTCATAATGAAGCGCGATTTCTCTTTTCCTGCCGTCCTCGACTGCTTTATGCTGTCGGTTTCCCTCGCCGTTGCGGCCATACCCGAGGGGCTTTGCGCAGTCGTTACCATCGTTTTGTCGATGGGAGTGACAAAGATGTCCCGTCAAAAGGCGATCATCCGCCGTCTTACCGCCGTCGAAACGCTCGGATGCACCGAGATAATCTGCTCGGACAAGACGGGGACTCTCACCCAAAACAAAATGACCGTTGTCGAGCATATCGCCGACGACGAGATACTTCTCGCCACCTCTTTTGCCCTTTGCACCGATGCCGAAATATCTGCCGACGGCAAAGCAGAGGGCGATCCCACCCAGACAGCGGTGCTCGAGTACGCTTTTTCGCTGGGACTTGCAAAGCATGAGCTTGAAAAGGTGTTTATACGCATCGGCGATATCCCCTTCGACTCGTCGCGCAAGCTGATGACCACCTTTCACAAGAGCGCCGACGGATATATCCAGCACACGACGGGCGCTCCCGACGTCGTGCTTTCGAGGTGCACACACTACTATCATAAGGGCAGAATGGTTCCGATGAGCTCGCGCGACCGCGAGCGATTCGACGGTCAGAACAAGGCGCTTGCCTCAAAGGCACTTCGAGTGCTGGCGGCCGCCTTTAAAGTCCGCACGGACGGCCCGACCGACAGTGACTTTAAAAACACGAAAAGAACGGAGATCGGACTTTGCTTTCTCGGGCTTGTAGGCATGATCGATCCCGTCCGTGCCGAAGTGCCTGCGGCGATCAATGCCTGCCGTGCGGCCGGCATACGCCCGATCATGATAACGGGCGATCACCGCGACACCGCCGCCGCCATCGCAATGCAGCTCGGCATAATAAGATCACCCGATGAGGCGATAAGCGGAAGCGAGCTTGACAAGCTAGACGATGCCGCATTTTTGCGGGAGGTGGACAGATACTCGGTCTATGCCCGAGTAAAGCCCGAGAACAAGACTCGCATCGTCAATGCATGGCGCAAACGCGGATACGTGACCGCCATGACGGGCGACGGAGTGAACGACGCTCCCTCGATAAAGAGCGCCGATATCGGAATCGGCATGGGGATAAGCGGTACCGACGTCACCAAAAACGTGTCCGATATGATCCTCGCCGACGACAATTTTGCCACAATAGTAAAAGCGGTCGCCGAGGGGCGGCGGATATACGACAATATCCAAAAATCGATCAATTTCCTCTTGTCGTCCAACCTTTCGGAGGTCATATCCATCTTCGTTTCGACTCTTCTTTCCTTTACGATATTGCGCCCTGTCCACATATTGTGGATAAATCTCATCACCGATTCGCTCCCCGCCCTTGCCTTGGGCATGGAGAAGGAAGAGCCGCATTTGATGGAGAGAAGGCCGCGAAAATCGGGCGAGGGAGTTTTCGCAAATGGCGCGGGGATCGCCGTTTTGCTTCAGGGAATCGCCGTGTCGGCACTGACCTTGCTTTCCTATTTTGCGGGTCACAAAATGGAGTCTGGCGTGTGGGAGATAGCACATAGCGGGCAGGGCATGACCATGGCCTTTCTGACGATGGCGATGGCCGAAATATTCCATTCGTACAATATGCGCTCGCAAACGCTCTCTCTTTTCAAGCTGAAATCGCACAATATTTATCTTTTCGGTGCAATGGTAGTCTCGCTGCTGCTGACAACGGCGGTTGTGTTCCTTCCTTTTTTGGCAGAGATATTTGCCTTTGAGATGATCAGCGTTAAGGAATATTTCACCGCACTCTCAATTGCGGCGCTGATTATACCGATAGTGGAGGTAGGGAAGGCGCTGCGAAAGACTTGACATAAAAGATGCCGTTTGATATAATAAAAAAACAAAGGATAGGAAGGAGACAATTCCATGAAATATTTTATAAAGCGCATTATTGCAGCTCTCCTTTTGGGCGCAGTCTGCATGGGCGGAGCAGTTTATGCTTCTGATTCTGACAACAGCGATGAACAGTCAAACTTAGTGGCTGCAGACGGTGAAACGGACAACAAGAATTACAGAATGCCCAAATTTGAAATTACATATTACTACGGCCCTCACAACGAGCAGCTCATTGACGAATCGTTTTATGAAAAGATCGCCGAGGCCGGTTTTACATCTATTCCTCTCGAATACGGCAACACCGAATACAACAAAAAGGCGCTCCCCATGCTCCGCAAGTACGGGCTGACCTGCTCGGCTCTGTCGGATGCGCGCATTGACAATGTAATCGGACGCGACCGTTCTTTCTCGCCCGACACGCCTCAAGAAGAGGTTGACCGCATTATCTCCGAAGTCGTTGCCGACTACGCCGACTACATGGACGTTATCGAGGGCTGGCTTTTGCAGGATGAGCCCAGTGAGGTAAGATTTGAGATCCTCGGCAAGGTAGTCAAGGCATTTAGAAAGTATTCTCCCGAAAAGAGCACAATGATCAATCTGTTCCCCGTGTATGCGGATTATACCGCTCTCGGAACACCTACATATCAGGACTATCTCGACGAATTTGTAAAGCAGGTTGATCCTCATTATATCAGCTACGACCACTATCATTTCTTTGCCGACGGAACTGCGCGCGACGACTTTTTCAAAAACCTTGAAATGGTTCGCGATACGGCAAAAGAGAGCGGAATCGATCCTATGATCATCATTCTGCTTACCACACATATGAATTATGCCAACGTAACACCCGATCAGATTGAATGGGAAGTTAACACCTCCCTCACCTACGGCATGAAGCGTATTTCCTACTTCACCTTCATTCTCGAGCAGTATCTGCTTGACGATGGCTGGACCAACGCCTGCATGAGCTATACCGGTGAAGTCTGGCCTCATTACTATGACGTTCAGAAGATAAACAAGTGGCTTCTTCCTCTCGGAGAAGAACTCTTTGACAAAGAATCCACAGCCGTTTTCCACATGCCCCGATTTACCGGCAATAAGGGAGAAACTGTTGCGCTTGAAGTCGGATGCGAAAGATATACACCCTATGGCGATCTCGGCAAGGCATACGGACAGGATTTCGTTATCGGATTCTTCGACGACGGCAGCTTTATGATCACCAACAAGAAGTGGAACGAGCGTCAGGGCACGCACAACAACTTCGTTTTTGCCGATATTGAGAGTGGACTTGAATATTTCAACCCCGAAAAAGGTGCTTGGTGTGACGCCGAAGCAGACGGTATCGTTACAAGAAACTATTACGGCCAGCTTTCCCGCAAATTCGATCTTGGCGAAGGCATTCTTTTCAGAGTCAGCAAATAAGGAGATAAAAAAATGAACGGTATGACACGCCGCGAACTTGAAATCAAGGACGAAAGCGAGATACGCGAGATTCTGGACCGCGCAAAGGTGGTACACGTCGGTATGGTCGATGGCGATGAGCCATACGTTGTGCCGATGAACTACGGATACACCTTTGACGGCGGCAAGCTGTCGCTCTATCTTCACGGTGCTCCGAGAGGGCGCAAGATAGATGTGATAAGAGCAAACGGGCGCGTGTTTGTCAGCATGGAATGTGACCTTGAGCCCTTTTCGGGTGATGTTGCCTGCCGTTACGGACTCGCCTATCGCTCGATCATGGGCAGAGGCGAGGCTGTAATCGTCGACGATAGTGCAGAAAAAATGCGCGCGCTCGAGATCCTCATGAAAACGCAGACGGGGCGCGACGGATTTGCCTTTGACGAAAAGCTTGCAAAGATCGTGTCGGTCATACGCATTGATATCGCCGAGTATACCGCAAAGAAAAGACCCACCCCTGCGGGGAGCAATAACGGATAACTGTTCATGATAAGCAATTGCTCGTCACGCGAATAGATGTCTTAAGAAGCGTAGCACCCCTGCGGGGAGCAACAACGCGGATAGTTGTTCATGATAAGCGATTGCTCGACACATGAATATAAGCCCAGGGGAGCGAAAGGATATAAAAATGACTGCTGTATTTGATTTCATCGCACAGTATTGGTACATATTCGTCGGCGCATACCTGCTGATAAACATCGCGGCGTATGTTGCGTTTGCCGTTGACAAGTACCGCTCAAAGCGCGATATGTGGAGAGTTAAGGAATCAACTCTTTTGATTCTCGCCGCGCTCTTCGGCGGGGTTGGCGCATTTTTGGGAATGATCACTTTGCGCCACAAAACAAAGCATCTGAAATTCAGAGCAACAGTGCCGATACTTATGCTTTTGCAGCTCTTTGCCTGCTTTACTCTTTTCTGGATCACTCTGATCAGCTGAAAAGTGTAAAATTAATCAGTTTTGCTATTGACAAGGCGAAAAAATTCACATATAATAGTTTATTATAAGAATTTTGGCAAAAAACAACGCATTTTTGCGATTTTTCGAAATGAAAAATTCATAATGCGTGTATTTTGCTTTTTGGAGGACAGACAGGTGAACGAGATTAATACCAGATTCAGAAACGGAAGCAAAGAGTATATAAAGGTAGTAAAATTCGGGGGCAGTTCGCTGGCTGATGCAAATCAGTTTCGCAAGACCGCCGATATAATCCGTGCCGACGAGAGCAGACGCTACGTCGTACCCTCGGCACCCGGCAAGAGATTTGACGGAGATACCAAGGTTACCGATATGCTCTATGCCTGCTATGAGTGCGCACTTGCAGGAGGAAACGTTGAAGAAAAATTCGAGGAGGTTGCCAACCGCTACCGCTCGATCATTGCCGATCTCGGACTTGATCTGTCGCTTGAACACGAATTCGAGCGCATCAAATCGGCGCTCATTCACCACGTCGGACGAGACTACGCCGCATCACGCGGAGAGTACCTTAACGGAATTATTCTTGCAAACTACCTCGGATACGATTTTATCGATGCCGCAAAGGTTATATATTTCGGCGAAAACAGCGCCTTTGATGCCGAGCGCACCAATCGCGTGCTCCGCAACGTGCTCCGCGAGCATCACCGTGCGGTAATTCCCGGATTTTACGGCTCGATGCCCAACGATACGATAAAGACCTTCTCGCGAGGCGGCTCCGACATCACGGGCTCGATCGTTGCCCGTGCGGCCGAGGCCGATCTTTACGAAAACTGGACCGACGTTTCGGGCTTTTTGATGGCCGATCCCCGCGTTATCAAGGATCCCGCGCCTATCAAGACCATTACATACACCGAGCTTCGCGAGCTTTCCTACATGGGAGCTACCGTTTTGCACGAGGAGTCGATCTTCCCCGTCCGCTTTGCGGGCATTCCGATAAACGTGCGCAACACAAACGATCCGTCCGCGCCCGGCACCATGATAGTATCCTCGGCCGACGATATGCCCGAGCATCTTATTACCGGCATCGCCGGCAAAAAGGGATTCTGCGTTATCACCATTGAAAAGGACATGATGAACGCCGAGCTCGGATTCGGACGCCGCGTGCTCGAGATCCTCGAAAAGCACGACATCTCCTTTGAGCATCTTCCTTCGGGTATCGACACGATGAGCGTTGTTATATCGGAAAAGTCGCTTGAAGGCAAGCGCGATGCGGTCATCGGAAGCATTTGCGCCGCCGTTGATCCCGAGAGTGTGTTTATCGAGAGCGGACTCGCGCTTCTCGCCGTCGTTGGACGAGGCATGAAGAACGCGAAGGGTACTGCCGCAAAGATATTCAAGGCGATCGCCGAGGCGGATATATCCATTCGCACCATCGACCAGGGCTCGTCCGAGCTTAACATCATCGTCGGTGTCGACGAAGCCGACCTCAATCGCGCGGTCGATGCGATATACAAGGAATTTGTTACCGCCGCGCGTGGCTAAAACGGATACTTGTCATCTCTGAGACAAGCACATACGAAAATCTATGCCGTACATTCATTTGAATGTACGGCATTTTTATTTCACACAAACAGCGGCATCATCTGCTTTCCCAAAAGCGCGTTTTCAACCGACACGTGAAGGGAAGGGATGTCGGCGATGAGCGAATAGGGCTTTTTTTCGGGATCGTCCTCGGTCATGGGGACGAAATAGCATGATTTGCGGGTAAGCAGCTTTGCGACGTTGGCAAGATTTTGCGAAAGGGCATCGTTCGAGCAGAGCGCGATAAGCAGCGGACGGTCCTGCCTTAAATGCGCCTTTGCCGCCATGGTGACGGGAGTGTCGGTGATGCCGTTTGCGATCTTTGCTAAAGTGTTTCCGGTGCAGGGCGCGATGATGAGCAGATCGAGCGGATTGCTCGGACCGAGAGGCTCGGCATCGCGAATGCTCTTTATCGCATCGCGCGATGCGATGTATTCGATTCGCGACACCACGTCGACGGCATCGCCGAATCGGGTATCGGTCGTGCGAACGATATCGGACACTATGGGAATAAGGGTGTTTTTTTCGGCAAATGGCTCGATGGCGCGGCAAAATTGAGCGATCGTGCAAAACGATCCGCAAACTCCCCAGCCGATCTTATAATTTTCTATCATGGTTCAACTCCGTTTTCCTTCAGAATGGAGATAAGGCAGTCGCCCAGCGCTCTTCCTGCGCTGACGGGTGCCACTTTGCCGGGCAGGGAGAGTGCCCATACTACCCGCATGCCCAGCTCCGACGCCGCAGGCATATCGATCCCGCCCGGTCGGCTGGACAGCTCGACGATGAGGGTGCCCTCATCGAAGGCGGAGAGGATCTCGCGCGTCAGCACTGGGGCAGGAACGGTGTTGAAAACGGCATCGAAGTGTCCTTTGGGGAGGTCATATATATAATGAGGGAAAAATCCGTTGATCTTCGCCCAGACGAGGTCCTCGCTCTTTCGGGCGGCGACGGTGACCTTGGCGTGGAGTGCGCCGAGGGTAAGTGCTAACGTGCGCGCCACCCTGCCGCAGCCGTAGACGATGACGTTTGAATTGCAGATGGTGACGGGCAGCTCGTTCATCGCGATGGCGATCGCCCCCTCGGCGGTAGGCGCCGTGTTTGCTACGCAGAATTCCTCACGAGAGTAGTAGTCGACAAGTTTTACCCCGGCGCGGTGTGCATAGGCATCTGCGGTGCTGTCGAAGCGTCCGCCGCAGATAAGGATGTTCGGTGTGAGTTGCTCAAACAGCTTTTGAAGTCGGATATCCGAGCTTCCCGAGGGACAGTTTATTCTTATTCCGTCAACGCTGTAGGGAAGGGGGAGAACGCAGGCGACGGCATCGGTGAGAGCGTCTTGCAAAGCCATGCATCGGGTGACGTTGTCGGCGTGGCGCCCTTTTGTCATATCGGCGCCGAAGAGGGCGCACTCAAATCCCGCCTCTGCAAGCGCGTCGGCCGCCGAACACATGCGCGCATCCCCGCCGATGACGGCGATTTTTTTGTTTGTCATGATCACTTTATCTTCCTTTCGTCGGTATTGATGTCTTTTCACAATGATATTGTATGCAAAAAAAGCAGATGTGTGTTTTCTTCGGTACGACCCCGAAAAAATTGCAGTAAACAACCATAAATTATTGTTTGGTACTTGAATAAAGCCGTGAAATATGTTACAATGAAAAAATAGGAAAGATATTCCTTATTAAACAGTAAAAAGAATACGGTTTATAAATATGATTTTCAAGGAGAAAATTGCTATGAGCAGTTTGAAAAGACTTTTGGCGTTGGCATTTGCGGTACTGATGATAGTCGGCTGCCTGCCTGCATCCGCCAAGACCTTCACTGACACTGAGGGACTGACCGAAGAGGAAAATTACGCGATCGGCCTTCTTTCCGATCTCAGCATCATTCTGGGCAAGGGAGACGGAAGCTTTGGCAGTGAAGACAGCGTAAATAGAAAAGAGATGGCAATATTCGCTTCCCGCCTTCAGACCGGCGAAGCGTTTGGCGAGAGCTACGGAGAAAACGTGACTCCCTTTGCCGACGTTATTACCGACTTTGAGGCTGTTCTTTATGCCCACAACATGGGAATCGTCGTCGGTGACGAAAGCGGTCTTTTCAGACCGAACGAGGCAGTCAGATATCAGGACGTGCTCACCATGATCGTGCGCTCTCTCGGATACAAGGGCGCCGAAATGGACATGGGATACCCGTATTCCTACATAGTCAAGGCAAAAGAGCTTGGCATCAGCGAAGGCGTTGAGCTCTCTTTGACCGAGTCAGTCAAGCGCAAGCAGGTGGCTCTTCTCCTCTCGAACGCACTTTTTGCCGAAAAAGAGAATGGCAAATCGGTCGCTGACGAGCTTTTCGGAATTGACACTTACGTTGTAACCGCCGCATACGGCGAAAACCTCACCGGCGTTGATGCACATCTGGCGGGGGGCAGCAGAGTTGTTGTTCAGCCCCTTAACTCCGACGGCACGATAAACGATATGTACTATCATATACCTGCTGCCGAGTTTAAAAAGGCAGGTCTTGTTGCCACTCCCGGCGCATCCTTTGTCATTTCGTCGATGGATAATCTCGAAACGGTAAAATCGATCACCGCATGCCCTTCGGTAAAGCTTTCGAACGAAGGCGAAGAGATATTCCTTACACCCAACGGCAAGGTAGAGATCTCCCGCACCGACTACAAGGCGGTCCACCGCTATTCACAGGTTTATAACACCCAGGGTACACAGTCGGGCGAAAAGGAGATCATAGTTTACAATCAGAGAGGCAAATCGACCATAATCGCCTACGACTGGTTCAAGACCAACCGCGATAAGATCGCGTACCTCGTGATCGACTCTGTCGGTAACATTTACGGCCGTGACGGCGAGATACTCGTATACTATTTCGCAGAAGACAAGAACGACCCCTATAAGGCATACAATGAGGCAATAAACGACTTTGTTGACGTTACCGAGCAGTATATCTGGGATAACGCCGCGCTGTCTGATACTCCTCATTACGACAAGATAGCATCCCTTCGCACCGATGCGTTCGGAAACATTCTCGATGCAGACGGTTATGTGATCGCATACTACATGCCCGGACTTAACGGCGGCAACTACGACTGGCCCTATTTCGGCTACGACAAGGCCACCGGCACCTACTATCCCGTAGATGAGGACTCCGTTTGGGAAAAGGCCGAGCAGTATCAGGACAACACCACTCACTATTACGTCTGGACGGGCGACGAGATCGATCCCGCAACAGGCAAGCTGAAAAATCCCGACTCGTCCTTTGTTCTTTCAAACAAGAACGAGTACTACACCGCGATCGCATACGATGACGATTTCGACGGCGACTACGACCGCGTCTTCTATTCCTATTCAAGTGCGCCCATGGGCAGCTTTACCTACGTCGAGGGTCTTGTTACCGCGGTAAGCAACAATCAAATGACAATTGCGGGCACTCAGTATCGCTACTCCGAGTACGTACGCCCCGATACATACAACAAATACATCGGAATGAACGTAAAGGCAACCCTTTGCGACGGAGAGATATACTCTATCGGCGGCTGCAGCAGCACCTGGGTAATTTTCGAAGACTACACTGCACTTGCCAAAAGCGGATACGCCGTTGCAAATGCGTTTGCCGGCTCGTCCGAGCTTCGTCCCATAGTTGTTTCATCGGTTGACGGCTACTTCTTTATGAAGAACAACCTCAGCTTTTTCACCGATACCGAGACGAATAGTATCGACGGAATTTACGATAAATTAAAGACAGGTGAGCTTTACACCGCCACTAAGGACTACTACGGATACTACCACATCTCGACCGATTCGGTCAGAGGACAGTATATCGATGGCGAATGGGTAAACACCACCACCATCAAGTTCAAAAACGGAATATCCACCTCTGCAACTCTTCCCACCGGATCAAATTATCGCTTTGAGGCGGATGACGATCGCGAGTTTATCATCTTCAACCCCGAAACCAAGAGCTTTATAACGGGCGAAGGCTTCCCCTCCGACGGATCCACTCTTGAATTTGCCGCAAGAAAGGGCGTTGTGGGCAGCACCGGCGTTTCGCTTGCATACAACAACTGTGTTCACTTCCTCGGAAGCGGATTGGTTTATTTCTCCGATGCCAGATTCAACGGCGCGATCGACAGCGAGACAACAAACAAGACCGAGATCAACAGCACCGACGTAGTATACGTATCCGCCTCGGCGGCCGCAAACTACAGAGTTGATCAGAACGTAACCGGTCTTACCGGACCCGGCGAAACTATCGTCGGCTTCCGCTACGTTTACAAGGACAGCGTACTTTCTCTCGTAAGCGGCGACTACGTCACCGTTTGCACCGAGGGAATCTTCAACTACAAACTTGAGGTCGGCTTCTATTACGTTATCAACGGAGTCATCGACCGCAAGATCACCGATTTCGAGGACGATCCCGACTGTCCCGTCGCTTTGGGCAGACTCGAGAAGATGGACATCGACACGCTCAGACTTGTCGAGGTCTTCGCTTCGGGTACAGAGGGTGAGGTATACGAAGAGGAGCTCATCAAGGGCAGACTCTATGCACTCAATCCCAATCTCGATACTCTCATTCAGGGCGGCGCATGGAACTTCTTGTCCACCTTCTGCAGTTCAAACGGCCTGCCTGTCGGACCTGTAAACGTCTTCTATGCAAAGGATACTCTGAATACCGACAACCCCGTACTCATTGCGATCTCCCAGAACGACGGTCGCGCATGGGATATTGTCCATAGCTGGGGAATGCAGTAATAGGCAAAACACCGCACCGATAACAAAAGGGCAGAGAATGTTTTTACACTCTCTGTCCTTTTTGCTGCCAAACGCTGATTAATTAAGGTCACATCTCCTGCAGGGAGAGCCTTTGTTTGCCTCTCCCCGCGGGAGAGGTGGCACGCGAATGCGTGACGGAGAGGGTTCTGTCACGGTGCAAATTCACGGTGCGACGGCCCCCTCCCACATTGTTGCAACATTGCCCTACGATTGCAATATTGCATGCCGCAAGGCGGTCTTCTGGTGTCCGATGATTTGCCTGAACACAACATATAGCGGAAAATGTAAGATTTCAAGGGGAAATATTACAAGCAAATTACAAAATCTTTCAAAGTATTGCAAATTTTAAAAAAGGTGATATGATATTAAGTACAGAATAGGTCACGTGCCTTTTGTCGCGTCTGTGCTGTGAGGGGCTCAGCCCGACGGAATACAGAACGGCTGTATTCTGTAAAAATAATTATTTTTTAAAATTTTTAAAAGGAGATTCACCACAATGAGAAATTTGAAGAGATTTCTTGCATTAGCACTTACCATGCTGATGGTAATCGGAAGCTTTTCTATCTCTGCTAAGTCTTTCGCAGACACTGCTGATATGACTGCAGACCAGATCAACGCTCTCGATGTTCTTTCCGATCTCTCTATCTTCATCGGTAAGGAAGATGGCACCTTCGGCGGCGCTGAAGAGATCAACAGAAAAGAAATGGCAATCCTCGCTTCCCGTATCCAGACCGGCGAAAAGTTCGGCGCTAGCTACGGCGAAAACGTAACCCCCTTTGCTGACGTAGTATCTGACTTCGAAGCAATCCTTTACGCTTCCAACATGGGTATCGTAATCGGTTTCGAAGATGGTACTTTCAGACCCGATGACAAGGTTATCTATCAGGACGTTCTCACCATGATCGTTCGTACCCTTGGCTACAACGGTGCAGCTATGGATGCAGGCTACCCCTCCACCTACATCAACAAGGCTAGAGAACTTGGTATCACCAAGGGCATCACTTCCACCGTTATTCCTTCTTGGACCTCTAACGTAGCTCGTCAGGACGTTGCTACCCTCCTTTACAACGCACTCTTCGCTGTTAAGGCTGATGGCACCACCGCTGCTGAATTCTTCGGCATCGACACCTACGTTGTTACCGCTGTTGAAGATTACAACCTCACCGGTGTTACTGCATACCTTGCAAACGGCACCCGCGTTGTAGTTCAGCCCCTCAATGCTGATGGTTCTATCAACGATATGTACTATCACATTCCTGTAGCAGCTTTCGAAGCAGCAGGTCTCACTCCTGTTCACGGCGCTTCCTACAGAATCGCTTCTACCGACAACATGGAGACCATCAAGGCTATCTCCGCTCTTCCCTCCATCGAACTCGCTGATGACGCTGACATGACCGCTGAGCTCTACCTCGACGGTACTGTTGTTATCACCGGTCTTGATGGCAAGCCCGTAACCTACAAGGCAGTTGAGCGCTACACCAAGGTTTACAACAACCAGGGTACTCAGAAGGCTGACAACGAGATCATCGTTTACAACCAGAGAGGTTTCAACTGGACCACTTCCGGTCTCTACGATATCGGCAAGCTCCCCTTCAACTACTTCAAGCCCAACCAGGATAAGACCGCTGGTCTTCTCACTGACGCTAACGGTAACCTCCTCGACAAGTGGGGCTACATCGTAGCTTACTACATGCCCGAGCTCAACGGTGTTGAGACCGTTTACGCTCCTTACTACACCTATGACGAAGCTACCGATACTTACGCTCCCGCAGATTGGGATTACCTCCTCGACGTTTGCGTTCAGGCTCAGGACAACTCCACCGTTTACCATGTATGGACCGGCGACGAAGTTGACAGCAAGGGCAACTTTGTTAAGCCCTACTCTTCCTTCGTAATCACCAACAAGGACGACAAGTACACCGCAGTTGCTTATGACGACAACGCTGACGGCAAGTACGATCGTCTCGCATTCATGTATCACTCCTTCGCAGAGTCCAACTTCACCAATGCTGTTACCACCGGTACTGTATTTGGTAAGGGCGACCACATCACTGACCCCAACGGTGCTGCTAACGCATTCCACACTGACAGCGCAGTAACTCCCGGCGAACTCGTTCGCTTCTACTCTGACGCTGCTCGTGCAACCGCAGGCAGAACCTACGGCCAGATCCCCACTCTCTGGGCTCCTATCGCTACTATCGTTGAAAAGTATGAAACCACCACCGTTTCCGGTATGGTTACTGCTGTCAACGGCACCAAGATGACCATCGGCGGCAAGGTATATGACATTGCTACCATGGCTCTCCACAACTTCAAGGATATGATTCCTTACGGTAAGGATACCGCTAACAAGTACATCGGCCAGAACGTTACTGCTGTTCTTTACGACGGCGGCATCTACAACGTTAAGGGCTACGAGAACACTTGGGTAATCTTCGAAGATTACACCGGTCTCACCACTAACGGCTATGTAACTGCTCTCGCATTTGCTGGCTCCAACGATATGAAGAACATCACCATCGCTTCTATCGACGGTTACTTCTTCATGTACAACAACTACAACGGTTTCACCTGGACTGGTGATAACAGCTTCGACACCTTTTACGACAAGCTCACTACCGGTGGTCTCTACTATGCAACCGTTGATACTTACGGTTACTACCACCTCAACTCCAATGCTAACGGCATTGCTAACCTCTACTACACCTTCGACAACGCCGGCAACAACGACGGTGACTACATCACCTACAAGTTCGAAAACGGCATTTCTTCCACCGTTAACTTCTACTACCCCTACATGCAGTGGTACAGATGGGGTAACGATGCGTTCGACCAGTGGTCCGATAAGAACGACTGGGAGTTCATCATCTACAACACCACCACCAAGTCCTTCCTCACCGGCGACGGTCTTCCTAACAATGGCTCCAAGCTTTCTGTTTACCGTCCCAAGGCTAACACCAATGACTTCAATGGCTGGTTCAACGCTCGTGCATGGGGCGGCGGCGACGCTAACGAATTGGTAGTTGTTATTGGTAACGTTGTTTACCTCACTGACGCTATCTTCGAAGGCTCCTTCGGCGGCAACAGCAGCAGCACTGTAAACCATACTACTGACCTCGTTTACCTCACCGCAGAAGCTGCTAAGAACTTCTCCGTTGACAATACTGTTCCCGGTCTCGGCGGCGCTGGCGAAACCATCTGGGGCTTCCGTTACATCTACAACGAAGCTGTTTCCATGCTCGATGGTTCCAAGGTTAAGATCGCTACCGACGGTATCTACAACTACAAGCTCGAGGCTGGTTTCTACTACATCAACAACGGCGTTGTTGACCACAAGGTTATGAACCCCAACGATGAGACCAACTCCGCTATCTGCCGTGGTACTCTCCTCCGTGGTGACAAGTTCTCCTTCAGAGTAGAAGTTGCTAACGACACCGCTCCTCATACTGTTTACGATCGCGAACTCTCCGAGTACGTAATCATTCACATCAATGCTGACGGTTCCTTCACCAAGTACACCACTCGTGGCGACCACAACAATGCTCATGGCTGGCCGAACGACAATATCTCTGTATTCTTCTTCGAGCCCACCATGCACACCAATTGCCCCATCATCATTTGCTCTGCCAGCTGCGGCTTCTAATATAAGAGTATAATGATTTAAAAACAAACCTGCTTCGGCAGGTTTGTTTTTTTGTTGTCGTCGCGGATACAATTCCGTAGGGGAGGGGTCCCCCGCTCCTGCGGAGGGCGTAAACGGATTGGTGTCGTCTGTAATCAAACATATAGACACGCGAAGATATATCTGGGCAGTGGGATATTCGCTGTTTTTGCGAAGAAAAACCTGTTTCATTCAGAAACAGGAAGCGAATTCCCTAAGAACTGAGCGTAAGCGAATTTCTTTACACACGAAAACATTTGTCGCCGCGAT
>JAZSMZ010000031.1:0-20073 GCA_045536155.1 Eubacteriales bacterium | reverse complement strand
CAAAAATCTCTTGACAATTCCCCTATGTAACATTGTAAACTGATAACCATGGAGGTGATAATTGTGAAAATAAAAGCTGTATGTGTGCTGTCAGGGCTTACCGCACGTACAATTCGGGTATATATTGATGAGCAACTAATCGCGCCTCAATTTACAGAAAATTATTTGGGGCGCCGATCTTTTGAGTTCTCTCAAAGTGACATTACTGCCCTTCAAAATATCGCTACTCTTCGAAAATACGGTTTTTCTATTGACGAAATACATAACATTTTATTAGATTCACAAACAAGTATCGCTATAATAGAAAATGTCAAGCAAAGAACAAGAATTAAAGCAGATGAATCTCTAGAACGATTAAAAGCACTTGCTTGCGTAGAAGACAAAAAAGCATATTCTGTTGAGGAACTTTCGAAGATTTTATTACAAAGCGAATCAAAACTTGAAGTGCCTGTAGAACTGCCAAAACGCAATCCCAAAAGAATTATAAAAAGTTTTGTGATTTTTTTCGTTGTGTGGTTGCCATTTGTTTTAGTTATTGGTGGCATTATCAATGATATAACCATGTATGCCTATCCCAAAATCAGCATAGCTAATGTCATTTTAACATTTTTCACGTTAATACCGTCCATTTCCATTCTTGTTATTACAAAGTTAAAGACCAACATAAAGAAGATCGCCAAACGAATTATTCTGTACCTATGCGTCGTTGCTATACCTTTTAGCTTTGTTATGCCATATGGAATTGTTACACATTCGGAAACAGTCGATTTTCGTAATTACAGAAATTTTGATCCCGATTGCCTTGCTACCAGAAATAAGGTTTTCAATGAAGTGTTCCCCATGTGGCCGCACTATTTTGAGAATGTAGAAAATGAAAACGGTGAATGGGAAGCTATCTATTTGGATGCAAAATATTATTATCAGTTCTTCTACGATATGGATTATACGTATGATATTTATGCCGAGTGGCCGTTAGAGGCTGATAAGTTTGGTGAGGAAGTACAGCGCGTAAAGGGCGTATTTGAAAAAGCGATCGCGGACAAAACTTATGGTTACAAATTTGTTGAAATTGAAAAAGGCAAATATACTTGTTTGATTTTATACAGTGGGGATGAACCGTTCCAAAAAGCAACGAATAATTATCAATATCTCATTTTTGCCTATAGCGAAACAGCAAACGTAGTTCGCTACATTTATTGTGATAGCCTTGAAAACGGAGTCGATCAGCCGTACTATTTGCAGCTTGATTGGTAGGCATCTTTTTTATCAACACGCCTCAAATAGCACCTGTTTTCAGGTGCTTTTTTGTTTTGCTTTTTTACGCTCACTTTTAACCTAATCAATGCGAGATGCTTTTTGGAAAATAACAGGTAAGATTGAGTAGTAAGGTGTTATTCCGGCGTTATTTTGTCGGAGGTATTGAAAAGTATCGGGAAATATGTTATAATTGAATCGGAAAGGCGGTGGAGATATGAAACACCTTTTTAAAGCATTGTTTATAATAATTATTGTATTATGTGTGCTAACAATGGTTTCTTGTGATATTAAGGACCCAGCGATAACCGAAGGTGAGTTCCCAATTTATTTGGAATATGAAATAAATGGCGAGAGATATATAATTGACGATATAGTGGTGTGCAGTTACAACGGAATTGACACAACTGGTTTCATTCCAAGTAGGTGGTATTCTGTTTCGTTAAAAAATGAAAGCAATAAAACGCTTATGGTTTTTGAAGATAACACCGAGTCTAAACTCACCAAAGGAAGAATAAATGAAGAAGCTTCCATAAGATTACACATAGGCAATGGTGGATATTATCTCGGAGATCCAGATGATAAGGACTATACTCCCTACATCTCATATGATGAGCAATACAAAACCGAGCCCAAAGTAACGCATAACGATGTTACAAAATTGACCAATGAACAGCTGGAAGAAATTTTTGGAATAAAAATCATTAGATTTGAGTTCAGTTCTCCTATTGAAAACGCTTTTGAATAGGCATCTTTTTTGTCAACACGCCTCAAATAGCACCTGATTTCAGGTGCTTTTTTGTTTTGTTTTTAAACTAAACTTTTCAAACCAAAAAGGAGTGCCGAAGCACTCCTTTGTTTATTTTTTGAAAATATACTTAAAAGGCAGTCCCGTAAGCGCTTTGTGTGAGCATATACCGAACAGTATCGCCCAGATGACCATCATCGCCGCAATAACGATATTGCGCACGCTGACCGCCAAAAGGTCGCTCAAAAACAACGGAAAAATCAGATGGGCGGCAATACCGACAACCGCAAAGGAAAGGGCGATTATGTTCATGTACATGGCACGAACGATATGGTATTTAAGATAAACAGATTGCTTGGACCTCTTCAGCAAGAACACGAACACAAACGGTATGTATGAAAAACACGCCGCCGCGATATTCTTTCTGATGTCCTCTCTGCGAAAATAGAGCGATTGAGGTGAGCGGGTTGAAACCGCATCAAGCTTGGCTGCGCAAACGTCGCAGACCTCGCCCTCAAGTATTTCCCTATCGCAGTACTTACATTTTTGCATAATGACTAACCGATAACTCTTTCGTGTTATGAATAATTATACATTGTATGCATATTACTGACATTTTACCGATCAAGTGCAAACAGCCAATTTCTTGGCATTTATTTTTGGATATTTGCGCGCACTTGCTCTGCATATGCAGCTATATTATACAGTATTTCGAACTATATGTCAATAGAAAACGGTCATTTTGTGGCACCGTGTGCCCTTTTGACAGCGAAACCGGACTATTTCCATCGTCAATTTGCACAAATATCAAATGCTTGATTGTAATAATTACCATTTAATGCTTTTGAAGCATTTTTTACGCCACCGTGTCTCAAAAGAGCATAATCCTGATAATAAAACGTGCGTTTTTCCTGCAACAATTCAATATTCACTCCAAAAACGAATATTGAGCGATAGAAAAGGGGCCGACAGCATTTTCTCTGTTGTTCTTAACGGAGAATTTGCAGGCACAAAAATTTCGGCAGAGGGATTGTTTCCTCTGCCGATTTGTGTTATAATGGAGTTAATAGAAAGCCTCCCTCCGAGAGGGAGGGGGACCGCGTTAGCGGTGGAAGGAGCCTGCGTGACTTTAGACCTGTGCTAACTTCATTGTAACGCACTCTCCCTCAGTCGCCTACGGCGCCAGCTCCCTCCCGGAGGGAGCCTTAGGATGCGCGCAACCTTTAGGGGTATGGGCTTTGCCCTGCGCCTTTGTAATACAAAGGCGAAACTGGCGATAAAACAGAACGACAACCAGGAGTTTAACAAAGATATATTATGGACAATTTGACTTATGAACAAATGCATGATGAAAATGATATAACGATTCCTAAACTTAAAGAAATATATCGACTCCCGGAAGTTTCAAGGTATCTGAATATTAGCGATAATTATTTTTGCTATGTCACCAAGACCCACGGTGTATATTTTTACAAGGTGTGGAATAAGGACGAATTGATTGGCGCAATACACCTTGAACTAAACGAGAATTTACTTTATATGGATATTCTGATATTTCCAAAGTTTCAAAGAAAAGGTTTTGCAACGAAAGTAATTGAAGATATTCAAAATGATATTTTCAAACTTAACTACAATAAAATTGAAATCTCTATTGATGAAACAAATAGTGCATCGTTAAAATTATTTGAAAGCGCAGGATTCACACGAACATCAAAAGACGATGAGTTAATAAACCTTGTTTATCAAAAAATAAATTGACATATTCCAATGTATAGAATAGCAATCCCCGACAGACCGTAAATCTGTCGGGGTTACTTATTTGTTTACAGCGAAGCAATTCCATTTGATATGAGCAAATTGATCTATGATTTCTCCGCTAAGAATGCACGCCTTTACGCTAGCTAACCTTTTTGATTGCTATTATGCTAAAATAAACAATGCAGCTTTGGAGATATGTTTGCTATCGCAAATCCGCAAGAAATTTATATCTGTCACGATGCCAACAGGCAATTCTTTTAATATTATCAATATCAGTGCTGCCAATCGGTGCTCTTTCGTGCACTGGTTTTTCCTTCGGGCTGGATCTCGCCTGCCTTGAGAAGGGATACTTTGGTAAGATAGGGACCGACAAGCTCATAGATCAGTACCGCAAAAAGGGTGATATTAGCGATAAGCGCGCCATGCTCGCCCAACGATTCGGCTTTAAGCGCCATGCCGAGCGCAACACCCGCCTGCGGAAAGAGGGTGATTCCAAGATATTTTATGATGTTGCTGTCGCATTTTACCGCAATCGAGCTGAAGCGCGCACCAAAATATTTGCCAAGACAGCGTGTTATGATGAATACAAGACCGATAAGTACTATCCAGCCGTCGCTGAATACCGAAAGCTCAAGCTCGCTGCCGCTGATAACGAAGAAGAGGATGAAAAGGGGAGCGGTCCAGCGATCAACTCTGTCCATAAGTTCGGCAGAAAAGTCGCATATATTGCAAAATACCGTTCCGAGCATCATGCATACGAGCAGAGAGGAGAAGGCAACGTGGACACCTGCAATCTCAAATTCAAGCATCGAGAGTCCGACGGTCAGGAACACGAAGGTGACCGACATGGCAAGACGCTTCGAGCGCGAGTGGAAGAAGCGTTCGCTGTAATTGAACAAAAAGCCCATGGCCGCGCCGAGTGCCAAGGAGAATACGACCTCAAAAATAGGCTCGAGGATGATAGATATGAGGTTGACCGCACCTGCGTTGAGCGCCTTTGCAATGCCGAAGGATATTGCGAAAAGGACCAGACCGACAGCATCGTCGATAGCAACGATGGGCAGAAGAATGTCGGTAACGGGACCCTTTGCCTTGTATTGCTTAACTACCATCAAGGTGGCAGCGGGAGCGGTTGCCGAAGCGATCGCACCGAGAACGATTGCCGACGAAAGCGGGAGCTTGTCGGGCATTAAGAAGTGCAGACCGATAAGTACGACATCAACAACGATAGTTGTGAACACCGCCTGCACGATACCTATAATGGCGGCCTGCTTGCCTATCTTTTTTAGCTGAGAAAGACGGAACTCGTTGCCTATCGAAAAGGCGATAAATCCGAGTGCGGTGTCCGAAAGAAGGCGGTATGTTTTGATGTTTTCCATGCTGGTAAATCCGATACCCTCGATACCGAATGCGCCGAGGCAGTAGGGGCCGATCAGAATACCTGCAACGAGATATGCGGTTACGGCGGGAAGCTTGAGTTTTTTAGCCACGCGCGACAGCATCAATCCCGCATAGAGTGCTATTGCAAGGCTTAAAAGAATATGCATTTATCTTGCCTTTCATATATTAATTATGGTGTAAAACGTTGGTTTGTTTAGCGGAGATAATTATAGCACTTTGTTCATAAAAATGCAAGTGTTTTAGGGCAATTTTCACAATTTTTTTCCTACATGCCTTGCTTGACATATTTCATAAAAAGTGGTATAATTATCAACCGTAGCAAGGAATTTTCAATCACGCTCCTCGGGGCGAAAAAGAGGCATAAAATGGACGTTTCAAAGAAAAAAACGGGTGCGGCATTTTTAATATTTCTCACCTGGCTCGTTTACGCCTGCTCGTATCTCGGCAAGGTGAACTATTCTGCCAACATCGTGCAGATCGTCGATTATTTCGGCATAACCAAGGCTGAAGCGGGCATTGTTCCAACCTTCTTTTTCTTTTCCTACGGAATCGGACAGGTCGTGAACGGTCTTCTTTGCAAAAAATACAATTTAAAATGGATGATCTTTTCGGGACTTCTCCTTTCGGCAACGATCAATCTTATAGTTGCCATCACTCCCATTTTCGAGATCGTAAAATGGCTGTGGCTGATAAACGGATTTTTGCTCTCCATTCTTTGGCCCTCGCTAATCAGACTTCTTTCCGAAAGTCTGCCCAAAAAGGAGTTGGGACATTCTAGCGTGGTCATGGGTACCACCGTTGCCACCGGAACGCTTATCATATACGCCTTAAGCTCGCTCTACGTCGAACTCGGCAATTTTAAGCTCGCTTTTTATACGGCGGCATTCGTCAATATGATCGTCGCTCTGTTTTGGATCATATCGTGTGACAGAGCGGTGTCGATGTCAAAAAACGAGATGGACACCGAGAAGGGCGAGGATAATAAGGGCGAAAATGCATCGCCGAATGCTCCGTCAAAGATGCAAAGGGGAGTGCTTGTTTCCATTTGCGTGCTCTGCTTCTGCGCAGTCGGTGTGAATCTGATAAAGGACGGACTTACAAGCTGGTGCCCGTCGATACTCAAGGAGGCAGGCAATTTCAGCGACTCGCTTTCGATTCTGCTCACCCTGTTCTTGCCCATCGTTGCGATGTTCGGCAACGCCTTTGCGGTACTTGTACATAAGAAGATCCCCGACTACGTTGTGCACTGCATGACTGCCTTTGCCGTAATTGCGCTGATAATCGGAGCGATAATAGGCGGCCTTAAGTACGAGATAGTTGCTCTCATTCTGATCGGTATGGTGGTGGCAAACTTCCTCGCATCCAGCCTTAACAGTCTTATAACGAGCGTTTTCCCAATGTTTATGCGCGAGAAGGTCAATTCGGGCAGGTGCGCGGGTATACTCAACGGATTTTGCTACGTCGGAAGCGCGATAAGCTCGTACGGACTGGGCAAGATCGCAGACCACTTTGGATGGGATGCGGTATTCTACTGCCTGCTCGGCGCATCGGGCGCAATAATCGCAGTATGCGGAGTTTATGCTTTATCAAAAAAGGCAATTTCAAAATAACTAAAAAAAGGTTGCACATGAGTGCAACCTTTAATTTTTTATTTCTTTTTCATCACGATCTTCGACAGCATCAGATTGCCGAATTCGCTCATCTGACTGTTCGAGCAGACCTCGCCGAACATGAACAGACCGACACCGGCTGTATTGAGCTTGTCGTGTAAAATGCCCTTCAGCCCCGCGCATCCGAAGACGATGGCATCTCCATCGTTGTAAAATGCACGCATACGGCTGTCTACGTCATCGGGCGAAACGTAGCGCAGCAGCATATCGGGCACAAGATCGCGACCTGAGCAGATTTTGCCGTCGACAAGTGAAAGATGAGCGTTAACCCCGTTTTTGTCGGAGAATGTGAGATGCTCAAAGTCGGACACCGAAAGACCGAGCTCTGCCTTTTTATCGCAAAGCCATGCGACGGGATCGCATCCGTCGATAGTGTCGATCATGCGCGGATTTGTAAATGTAATCTTGTGTTCACCGATAATATCGTGATGGATGTTTTCGAATACAACGTCAACATTATATCTGTCATCGTTTATCAAAAGGACAGCCGCCTCTTTGCCGCCGTAGATAAGCCCCTTTTTGCCGCTTACGGGATCGATTGCCGCACCGCCGCCGCAAATAGGGATATTAAGCTTTGCGCGCAGCTTATGTATAAATTCATTTTCTCCGCCGGCATTGCCCAAAAGAACTATTGCAGCTTTGTAATTGCCGTCGGGAATGCTATCGAGGCATTCGTCGTAGCTGCCAAAGACAAGATTCCCATTGATATCATATGGAAAGGAGACAGAGGATTCTTCCTTTTCGTTTTCGGCGCCCACAAAACCGAAGGTGGCAGCGCCGAAATCTTCACCGGCGGTGTATGAAGGTGTATAAAAGGTGATTTTCATTTTTTGTTTCTCCGTTATATTATTATACAGCTATTATAACATCAATCAGCATCAAATGCAATAAAAAAACGCCCACGCGGGCGTTTTTTTAATTAAAATCAGAATATGATAATCAGCAGCTGTGATGCAAATACGACCGCTACCAGCGCGATGGGATAGGTTGCGGCGTAAGCCGATGCAACATCCTCTGTTTTGGCAACGTTGATAAGAGTGCCAAGCGCGGGAGTGGAGGTCATACCGCCTGTAAGCGAGCCGAGGTTGTTGAGTAAGCTGAGCTTGAGAACATATTTCGCAAAGAGATAACCGATGATAAGGGGGACTATTGTCATGATTATGCCGTAAACGAAATACATGGGATCAAAGTTTTCAACGAACTCTGCACCGCCGGGGATACCTGCACCGACAAGGAAGAGTACGAGTCCGAGCTCACGGAAGAGCTGGAGCGTAGACTTCTGAGGCATGATGCTGATCTTGCCGATTCTGGCGAAGTGGCCAAGTATCAAGCTGGTAAGGAGGCATCCGCCTGTGGTGGTGAGCGAGAAGCAAGTTCCGCTGAGTCCTGCGGAGGAGAGGGGAATCTTGATCTGACCGATCAGCGTTCCGACGATTGCAGCGACCGAGAATGCGGCAATACCCATGTGGTCGATCTCAAAGAGCTTGAAAGAAGGAGCCTTCTTTTCTTCCTCAGCACCGACAACCAAAAGCTCTCTTTCCTTATCCATATCAGCCTTGACAAGCTTGGGGATAAGCTGTACGAAGAGAACAACGCCGACAACACCGAAGATGTACGCAATGCCGTGACCTACGGAAACGAGTCCGACGTATTCTTCGGCAACCGTTGCCTTTGCGGCCGCGAATGCGGGAGTGGAGGTCAGCGAACCAGACAGGAGACCGACGATCATTGCAACGAATCCGTCCTGCTCTTTAATAGAAGCTCCGTAACCGATAACTTCGCCAAGACCGATGCATCCTGCACCTGCGAGGGCGCCGGAAAGAATAACGATTACGCCGAGAAGAACGTAGGATTTGAAATTCTTCTTGAAATTACCGAAGAACTTGGGACCTGCAATAAAGCCGACCGATGTTACGAACAGTACAAGGCCTAAGCTTTCAATAAGCGAAAGTCCGCTTTCGAAATCATAGGGCTTTGTTGAACCGGAAAAAACAAGTCCGGTATCGTTCATCGTAAAGAAGAGGGCACCGAAGATGAGTGCTACAATAAATACGCCTGCATCACCGAGGGAAACGCCCTTGATGGTGATTCTGCCGAGGAGGTAGCCGAGTGCAAGTACAGCAAAGACAACGAACAGAAGAGTGGAAATATTACTGATTGAAATTACACCGCCAAAGATACTCATTTGTCCGTTCCTCCTCAGATGTCCTTCTGATTGGTGTAGTTGGGAAGGAGCTTGGGGGAAACGATATCGCTCTTGATACCGGCATCGGCCATTTCTTTCACAAATGCATCAACATGGGAAAGGGTAAGCTTTTCAGCTTTTTCGGTATTCTTTGCAGTTGCGGCGGCATTGATGCCTGCATTGCGTCCGAATACGATAATATCGAGAAGGCTATTACCCATAAGTCTGTTTTCGCCGTGGATACCGCCAACTGCTTCACCTGCAACGAAGAGGTTTTCAACGTCGGACATACCGTTCTCGCCGATCTTGATACCGCCGTTCTGATAGTGGAGTGTGGGGTAGATGAGAATGGGCTGCTTGCGCATATCGATGCCGTATTTGAGATACATACGCATCATTGCGGGAATTCTCTTTTCGATTGTTCCCTCGCCGTGAAGAGCTTCGATCATAGGAGAGTCGAGCCAGATACCCTGACCGCCGTCGAAGGTGTCAACACCTTTGCCGCGGCGGCATTCGCGAATAACGCTGGATGCGCAAACGTCACGGGTTTCAAGGGGATACATAAATGCCTCACCGTCAGCGTTGATGAGCTGTGCGCCGATGGAACGAACCTTTTCGGTTACGAGTGCGCCAAAAATCTGCTGAGGGAATGCGGCGCCGGTGGGATGATACTGCAATGTGTGAGCGTAAAGCAGAGGAGCACCTGCTCTGTAAGCAAGAACGAGACCGTCTGCAGTGGCACCGTAGTGGTTGGAGGTGGGGAAGCCCTGGTAGTGCATACGTCCTGCACCGCCGGTAGCGATGATAACGGTCTTTGCACGTGCAATGAGGATTTCCTTTGTTTCCATATTCATAAGGACAGCACCGGCTGCTTTGCCGTTTTCGTCCTTGATTATCTCAATAGCGGATGTAAAATCAACAACGGGGATCTGTCTGTTCTGAACTTCATCGCGAAGAACGCGCATGATTTCGGCACCCGAGTAATCCTTGCAGGCGTGCATTCTCTTTCTCGATGTGCCGCCGCCGTGGGTGGTTACCATTGTGCCGTCTGCTTCCTTGTCGAACATAACGCCAAGGTCGTTGAGCCATTTGATGCAGATAGGAGCATCGTTAACAAGCTTGTAAACAAGCTCGGGAACGTTGGTGAAGTGACCGCCGCCCATAACATCGAGATAGTGCTGTGCGGGACTGTCGTTGGGCTTGTCGGCAGCCTGAATGCCGCCCTCTGCCATCATGGTGTTGGCATCGCCGTGACGGAGCTTTGTAACGATCATTACGTCAGCGCCGTTTTCGTGAGCCATAATAGCCGCAGCAGAGCCTGCTCCGCCGCCGCCGATGATGAGAACGTCAACATCGTAGTCGATCTTTGCAAGATCGATTTCGGCAGGATTGACTCTGGGGTTTGCCTGAAGAATAGCGGCCAGCTCAAGCGGTACCTTTTCGCCCTTGTTGGGACCGATAGAAAGGGTGGTAAACTGAGATGCGATATGGTCGGGATGATTTTCGAGAAGAACCTGATCCTTTTCCTCTGCGGTCATGCGGCGAGGATGATTGCCTGCACGTACTGCTGCAAGACGCGCTTCGCGTGTTGCTTCCACCTTTTTGATGGATTCGAGCATTTCGTTAGTATACATTTTTCACGATCCTCCCTTATTTCTCAAAATCACGGTTGTTGTACATCTCTTTGAGCTCTTCTGCTGTCTTTTTCATAATGTCCTGAAGAGCTTCTTCGCATGCGCCCGATTCGATCTCGGCAACGCGCTCGAGGAGATGCTGTGTCTCGGGAGCAAGATATTTGCCGGTGAGACGTCTGGAGAGAAGTCCTACCTGACCGTGAGTGATACCGGCAGGGCAGCGTGAGGAACAAACGCCGCACATTACGCAGTCGAACGATTCCTCGGCGCACTTTTCGTATTCGCCTCTCTGAGCGTATGCGATATACTGCATTACGTTGAGATCCTGGGTGCAGGCCTTGGTGCAGGCGTTGCATCCGATGCAGGCGTAGATCTCGGGATAAAGCTGCATCATGATCTGCTCGGTGGGCTTAACCTTTTCGATATCGTAGGGCTGCTTTACGAGAGGGAAGAAGGGGAGGGTGGCAATATACATATTGTCTTCAACCTTTGTCTGGCAAGCGAGGCAGGTTTTGAGTTCCTGCTGACCCTTTATGCGGTATATAGTAGCGCACGCACCGCAGAATCCGCAACGGCATCCAACTCCGCGAACGAGCTGATAGCCAGCATATTCCATGGCACGCATGATGGTGAGATTGTCCGGTACAGAATATTTTTTACCGAACAGAAAAACATTTACCATATTTTCCATGATTATTTCTCCTTAAAATCAATACTCGTCCGGAAGCTCGTCAAGCTCGTCAAAGCGGAAGACGGGACCGTCCTTGCAAACATATTTTTCGCCAACGTTGCAGCGTCCGCATTTGCCGATGCCGCATTTCATACGAAGCTCGAGTGTGGTATAGATCTGTGTTTTGTCAAAACCGAGCTCGTAAAGACCCTCGAGGGTGAATTTGATCATGATCGGAGGTCCGCAGAGTACGGCGGTCTTGTCGGTATCGAATCCGAGTTCTTTTACGTAGTTGGGAACGAATCCGACGTGACCGTCCCAGCCCTCCTGCTCGCGGTCGATGGTGAGGTGCACGTTAACACCGGCATCATTCGACCATTCCTCGATGATCTCGTTGTAGTCGAGAAGATCATCCTTGGAACGGGAGCCGTAAACTATATCGATCTTTCCGTAGCGGTCGCGGTAGTGGCGGCAATAGTTGATTACCGAGCGGAGAGGAGCAAGTCCTACGCCGCCTGCGATAAAGAGCAGATTCTTGCCGGCGAATACGTCATCAACCGGGAAAGGGTTTCCGTAAGGACCGCGGATGGTGATCTGCTGACCAACCTCAGCGGCATGAAGCCAATCGGTAACGCATCCGCATTTTTTGATGGAGAATTCCATGTATTCTTCGTTTGTGGGCGAGGATGTTATCGAGAACATAGCTTCGCCGATTCCGGGCATGGAAAGCATTGCGCACTGACCCGGGCGATGGTCAAAGGGCTTTTTGCCGTCGGGAGTGAGCACGCGGAAGGTTTTGATGTCGGGAGTATCGATGCGAATATCGGTTATTACGCCGATCGTAGGCATCAGAGGTTCATTTTTAATGCTCATTTCTTCTTACCTCCGATGGTTTTCATAACTTTGACAATGTTCATTGAAATGGGGCACTTGGAAAGGCAGCGTCCGCATCCTACACAGCTGTAAAGTCCCTCGTTGTTGGTGGGATAGTAGACCAGCTTGTGCATGAATCTTTGACGGAAGCGCTCGAGCTGAGAGTTTCTGCTGTTGCCATGCGCCATCTTTGTGAAATCGGAGTACATGCAGGAGTCCCAACATCTGAAGCGGCGCACACCCTGATTAGTTTTGAAATCACGGATATCGTAGCACTGGCAGGTGGGGCAGACGAATGTGCAGGTTCCGCATCCCAGACAGCTCTGGGAAAGCGACTTCCATTCGGGAGCGTCGAAATGCTCCATTGTAAGTCCTGCGCCAAAGCCCTCGGTAGTAAGAGAAGCTAAGGGAAGCTTTGCAAGGCGCTCTTTTGTAACTGCCTTCTGTGCATCGACAGCTGTGCTGTCACACTCTTCGGTAATAGCATCGAGCTTTGAAAGAAGAGCACTGCCTTTATCGGTCTTTGCCTCAAAATAGAGAGAGCCGTTTTCGATCCAGCAGGCGATATCACCGTTGGGATCGGATGCATCTATGCCGAAAGCGCCGCAAAAGCAGGTCTCGGCAGGACGTGTGCAGGATACCGACATGATGACACCGTGCTCGCGGCGCGATGCATAGTATGAATCGACGGGATCTGCCAAAAATACGCGGTCGAGTATATCAAAGCTGCGGACATCGCAGGCGCGGACACCGAAGATAACAAAATCCTCGTTTTCGTCGCGTGTGTCGATTACTTCAATGGTCTTGCCCTCGATCTTGAAATCCATGAGGTTTTCGGTCTGGGGAAAGAAGAAGTCCTTTGCAGAACGGGAGGTGTTGAGTGCGCTTGAATATTCAACGCCTTCAGCCCATTTTGTATAGTGTGCCTGACCGTCCTTTCCCTCTGCGGGAAGATAAACGCTGTGTGACTCGGACAGGACGGCAAAAATCTTGTTTATATCACAAAGTGCAATTTTACGCATTCTTGTCACCTCTATTCACAGCCTCACCGGCTTCAAGGTCATCGAGAGTGTAGTTTACAAGGGGAGCACGGCTTCCAACTTCGGCACCTGCCTGATATTCGCCGTAGAAATCGTCGATATCGGAAATAAACTTGCGGTTGAGCAGGTGAAGCGGAATATGCTGAGGGCAAACGCGTGAGCATTCGCCGCAGTCGGTGCAGCGTCCTGCAACGTGGAATGCGCGGATGATGTGGAACATCTTTTCTTCAAAGCTGTCTGCAGCCGCCTTGTTTTCAACTCCCGAGGCGGGATTGTTGAATACGCACTGCTCGCATGTGCATGCAGGACATACGTCGCGGCAGGCATTGCATCTGATGCAGCGGGAAAGCTCACCCTGCCAGAACGCGAAGCGCTCATCGGGTGTCATCGCCTCAAGCTTTGCAACCTCATCGAAGCGGTTCGATTCGATAACATCGCCTTCTTCGCCGAGAAGCTCGTCGTATGCAACGTGCTTTTTCGACTTGCAGTTGAGGCAACGCTCGGCAAGAACATCATCTTTGGACAACTTAACATCTCCGTCGTATAGGGTATGTACGATAAAATCGTCTCCGTCACACTCAATAGAGGAAATGCCGTCGCATTTGTCTTTAATCTTCTTTACATCAACCATGCCGTTGCAGGGGACGCCGATGGCGTATACCTTTTCACGATCAAAGCGATGCTCTGTGAGCAGCTGATTGAAGGAATATGTATCGCAGGGCTTTAAGAAGACGAGGATCTTTCCTTCTTTAAGTGTTTCTTTTACAAGATATTTCGAGAAGTTGGGGGCGGAGAAATCGCTGTATACGAAACCGTCCTCCATCTCTTCGATGCTCTCGAATACGGCAGGAGTAAGGTCGTAGTCAAACTCGCCCGCCTTCCAGCCGAGCGCACGATTAACGGTACCGTCGGCAAAGAGAGCTTTTGCTTTTTCAATAAGTATGTCACGGCTTAAAGCTTGCATCTTAAATCCTCCAGTCGTTTGTTTTCGCCAAGCTCGGTAACGGTTTTAACAAAATCGTTCATTGTGGCGGCAAATTTTGCACCCTCGGCAGCGGATACCCATTCGATACGGGTACGCTCTTTTTCTATGCCGAGATAGGAGAGCATGGAAAAGAGCAGTGCCATACGGCGGCGAGTATAGTAGTTGCCCGAGGTGTAGTGGCAGTCGCCGGGATGGCAGCCGCAGATTATAACACCGTCGGAACCGCGCTGGCATGCGCGGAGGATGAACATGGGATTAACTCTGCACGAGCAGGGAACACGGATGATCTTTACCTCGGCAGGGTAATCAAGACGGCTTCCGCCGGCCAGGTCCGCTCCTGCATAGCAGCACCAGTTGCAGCAGAATGCGACTATTTTCGGTTTAAATTCATTTACTTGCATATTGCGTCTACCTCCGCCATGATCTGTGAGCTGGTAAAGCCGCGAAGGTCCATAGCGCCCGACGGGCAGGCAACGGTGCAGGCACCGCAGCCCTGGCATACGGCTTCGTTAACTACTGCTATGCGGCGAATTCTTGTTGTGCGGTCAGGCATTCTGAATTCTCTGTCTTCATAGCTGATCGCACCGTAAGGACATACTCTTTCGCAAGAGGAGCATCCGTTACACATGTTGGGATTGGAGTTTGCAACGCAGGGGTTACCTGTGAGCTTGTCTTTGGAAAGCAGACCGATAACCTTGGAAGCTGCGGCTCCTGCCTGAGCTACGGTTTCGGGGATGTCCTTCGGTCCCTGGCATGCGCCCGAAAGGAACACGCCTGCGGTGGGGCTTTCAACGGGACGAAGCTTGGGATGAGCCTCGGTGAAGAAATCGTTTGTATCCATACTTGCTGTCAGCATTGTTGCCAAAGGACGAGCAGACTTGTCGGGCTCGATGGCGGCAGCAAGAACAACAAGATCGGCTTCGATGTGAAGCTGCTTGTTTGCGATAAGGTCTGATGCCTGAACCATCAGCTTGTCGCCCTCGGGAGAAACCTTGCCGACCATACCCTTGATGTAGTGAACACCGTATTCCTCAACGGCGCGGCGGTAGAACTCGTCGAACGCCTTACCGGGAGTACGTACGTCGATGTAGAAGACGTAAACGTCGGTGTCGGGATACTTATCACGGGTGAGCATTGCATGCTTTGCTGTGTACATACAGCAGATCTTCGAGCAATATTCCTTGCCCTTGCCGCAATCGGAGCAGCGCGAACCGACGCACTGAACGAATACGATGGTCTTGGGGTGCTTTAAGTCGGAGGGACGGAGGAGCACACCGTTTGTCGGACCTGCGGCGTTGGTAAGACGCTCGAATTCGAGAGATGTGATAACGTCTTTCGACTGATTGTATGCGAACTCATCAAATTTGTCCATCGAGATGGGATTAAATCCGGTAGCGGCTACGATAGCGCCGTAAGGTACGTCGATGTACTCGTCCTTTGCGTTGTAGTCGATAGCGCCTGCGGTGCACACCTTGGAGCAGACTCCGCACTTGCCGCTCTTGAGCATGGTGCAGTAGTCGGGATCGATGGTGGCAACCTTCGGAACAGCCTGAGCGAAGGGGATGTAGATCGCGCGGCGGTTGTCCATGCCCAGATTAAAGGCATTGGGAACTTTTTTCTGAGGACATTTTTCGGTGCAAAGTCCGCAGCCGGTACAAATGTCTTCTTTTACGTATCTTGCTTTTCTCTTGATGGTAACGTTGAAGTTTCCAACAAATCCCGAAACCTTTTCGACTTCGCTGTACGAGAAGATGCGGATCTTTTCGTTCTGTGCGGCATCAACCATCTTAGGTGTAAGGATACAAGCAGCACAGTCAAGAGTGGGGAAGGTTTTGTCGATCTGCGCCATCTTACCGCCGATGGTAGGCTCTTTTTCAACGATGTCAACTTCAAATCCCGCATCGGCAATATCGAGCGCGGTCTGAATACCGGCAATACCGCCGCCGATTACAAGCGCACGCTTGGTAACGGGGCTTTCACCGGGGGTCAAAGGAGCGTTGAGCGATACCTTTGCGATTGCGGCACGTCCGAGGATGATAGCCTTTTCTGTGCCTGTCATTTTGTCTTTATGTACCCATGAGCACTGCTCGCGGATGTTCGCGATCTCAACCATGTAGGGGTTAAGTCCTGCTGCTGCCGCGGTCTTGCGGAAGGTTGCCTCGTGCATACGGGGCGAGCAGGAGCAGACTACGATACCTGTGAGGCTGTGCTCGCGGATGGCCTCCTTGATCATATCCTGACCGGCCTGAGAGCACATATACTGATAGTTGGTGGATAAGACGACGCCCGGTTCGTTTTTCAGGGCTTCGGCTACGGCTTCAACGTCAACTGTCTGAGCGATGTTGCTTCCGCACCAACAGACGAATACTCCTATTCTCTGCATATTCACCTTTCCTCCTTACTTACTGTATTTGCGCAATGCGCTGACGATTGCCTGCTGAGGCATCTCTTCGTCGAGCAGAGCGGGAATGTCATCCGATTTCAGATGATTTGCACCCTGCTGACGTATTACTGCTAATCTTACTGCCTCAACCAGCTTTGCGGGCTCAACCGAGCGGGGACATCTGTCCACGCAGGCAAAGCAGGAAAGGCATTTGTATATCGATTTGGAATTCATCAACTCTTCTATATCGCCGTTTTCGACCATGTATACGAACTGATGAGGATGATATTCCATCTCGTCGTAGGAGGGGCAGGTTCCCGAGCACTTGCCGCACTTCATGCACTTGCGGGTGTTGACACCGCTCATGCGGACGATCTGCTCCTTCAATAATTCGGTTTTCTTATTCATTTCAGTCCTCCTTTAAGCCGAGAGCTTCTGCCAAAAGCTCGGTGAAGTAGACTACGGGCATTTTGCCGTCACCGTTCTTTTCGAGGTTGTAACGGCAGAGCGGGCAGGCGGTGACGAGAAGGTCGGCACCTGCATTCGATGCGCTGTCGAGCACCTTGTTGCTCTTCTTTTCGGAAAGAGCGGGATCCTCAAGAGTTACGTATCCGCCGCAGCATTCGTTGCGGTAGGAGTAGATAACGGGATCTGCACCGATTGCACGGATGAAATCCTCGATGATCTGCGGATTTTCCGGATCGTCCATTGCCATCGTCTTTGAGGGACGAAGGAGGAGGCATCCGTAGTATGCGCCGATCTTTTTGCCGGTAAGAGGATTTTTTACAGCGGCCTTGACGTTGTCCCAGCCGATCGTGTCGCGGAGCAGCTCCAAAAAGTGGAGGACTTCGGTCTCACCGTTGTAGGGAGCTTCTGCAATGTAGTTGTTTGCACGCAATGCAAAATCGGCATCGGTCTTCATTGCATGGTTTGTCTGCTTTAATACGTTGTGGCAGGCGGAGCAGACCGAGACGATCTTGCCGCCGTGCTCTTTGGCATAGGAAAGGGCGCGGACACAGGAAAGCTTGGATGCGATCTCGTCCTTGGCCATGGAGAACACTCCGCCGCAGCACTGCCAATTTTCAATTTCTTCAAGCTCGACGCCGAGGGCAAGAGCGCATTTTCTTGTGTAAATGTCAAGCTCTTTTGCCTTTGTTTTCAGCGTACAGCCGGGGAAGTAACTTATTTTCATGTTTTACTGTACCTTTCTTGTGAAATTGGAGCTAAAAAGTCACAAAACACGGTTTGAAAATTTATTGTTCGATTTTTTGATGTCCTTTGTGCATTTGTGGGTGGTTTTTGCGAAGCAAGATCGGCGCCTCGACGGCGGCGAGACCCACAAATCACGATCCAAAAGCTCGCTTTTGGATTTTAGACCATCTGCTCGGGATGGAATACCTCGTCGAATTTTTCTGCGGTAAGGAAGCCGAGCTCAACGCAGGCCTCTTTAAGTGAGATGTTGTCCTTGAATGCCTTCTTTGCGGTCTTTGCGGCATTCTCGTATCCGATGTAAGGATTGAGCGCGGTAACGAGCATGAGCGAGTTGTGCAGGTTGTGGTGCATCTTTTCGCGGTTAGCCTTGATTCCGACAGCGCAGTTCTTGTTGAAGGAGAGGATTGCCTCTGCAAGCAGACGTGCGGACTGGAGGAAATTGTAGATGCAGACGGGCATGAATACGTTAAGCTCGAAGTTGCCCTGGCTTGCTGCCATGGCTACTGCAACGTCGTTGCCCATGACCTGAACGGCTACCATTGTAACTGCCTCGCACTGGGTGGGATTTACCTTGCCGGGCATGATGGAGGAGCCGGGCTCGTTTTCGGGAATGAAGATCTCGCCAAGACCGTCGCGGGGACCGGATGCCAGCCAACGTACGTCGTTTGCGATCTTCATCATATCAGCGGCGGTTGCCTTGATTGCACCGTGTGCAAAGACAAGCTCGTCTTTGGAGGTGAGTGCATGGAACTTGTTTTCTGCGGTGATGAAGTTCTTGCCGGTAAGCTCGGATACCTTCTTTGCAACGAGGGTGTCAAAGCCCTTGGGGGCGTTGAGTCCTGTTCCGACGGCGGTACCGCCGAGTGCAAGCTCGTAAAGGGGCTTTACGCCGATCTTGAGAAGCTCAACGTCGCGCTCAAGCGAGGAACGCCATCCGCTGATCTCCTGCGAGAAGGTGATGGGGGTTGCATCCTGAAGATGTGTTCTGCCCGATTTTACGATGCCTTCGTTTTCCTTTTCAAGGCGCTTGAAGGTGTCGATGAGAGTTTCGATAGCGGGAATGAGCTTATCCTCGATAGCGATAACGGCACTGATGTGCACCGCGGTGGGGAAGGTGTCGTTGGACGACTGGCTCATGTTGATGTCGTCATTGGGATGGAGAAGCTTTGCACCTGCGATCTCGTTGCCGCGGTTGGCAATAACTTCGTTTGCGTTCATGTTGGACTGTGTGCCCGAACCGGTCTGCCATACAACGAGAGGGAAGTGGTCATCGAGCACGCCCGAGATAACCTCGTCGCACGCCTTGGAGATGGCGGCGAGCTTTTCAGCGGTCATCTTTTCGCTCTTGAGCTCGTGGTTTGCAAATGCTGCGGCCTTTTTGAGAATGCCGAAGGAGTGAGTGATCTCACGGGGCATTGTTTCGATATTTACGCCAATTTCAAAGTTTTCGTGGCTGCGCTGAGTCTGAGCGGCCCAGTAGCGGTCGGCGGGAACCTTGACCTCGCCCATCGAATCGTGTTCTAAACGGAATTCCATGATGTTTGTCACCTTTCGTGTTGATATTGTATATTATTTTAAATTATTTTATATTTCGATGTTGTCGATAACCGCGCGGAGGCTTTCTGCGCTGTGGCGGAGCTGAGCGATCTCTGTGTCGGTGAGAGGGAGAAGGACCTTGGAGTGTGCACCCTCGTCGCCAACTACGTTGAGCAAGCTGAGGCATACGTCATTGATGCCGTATTCGCCGTTGACCATTGTCGAAACGGTGAGGGTGGTGTCGATGCCCGAAAAGAGGCACTTGCAGATGTGGCATACCGAGATGGCAACTGCATAGAAGGTAGCGCCCTTGCGCGCGATAACGCGTGCGCCCGATTTTCTTACGTAGTTTTCGATGTCGGCGTAATCAAGCTTGGGGAAGATGTCGGGAGAATCCATTCCGAGGGCATCCTCGTGGAGCGCCTTTACCGAGCTTGCGTAGTCTGCAAGCGGAACGTTGGAGATGTTGGCAAGCGACCACGGAATGAAGGAGGAGTCGCCGTGCTCACCGAGAACGTAGGCGTGAACGTTCTTCTGGTTTACGTTGTAGTATTCGGAAAGTCTTGCGCGCAGGCGGGAGGTATCAAGAATTGTACCCGAACCGATTATTCTCTCCTCAGGGATACCTGAATACTTGTGGAATGCGTATGTAAGGTTATCAACGGGATTGCTGTCCAATACGTATATAGCATCGGGAGCATACTTCACGATTTCCTTTGATACT
>JAZSMZ010000139.1:0-4524 GCA_045536155.1 Eubacteriales bacterium | reverse complement strand
CCTTGGCTCACAGAACGACATGGCTACGATCCGTCTTAGCACCAAAGGGGATACCTCTCTGGCCGAACAGCTTTTGAAAATCTATGGTCGGAGCGCGGCTCTCGTCATCCTTGTCGGAGGGCGTGAGGGAATTTTCGTCCGCATTCTCCGCACCCTCTTCTATCATATTTTCCATCTGGCTCTCCATCTGCTCGATTTCCTCTTCGGAGATGGGGAGCTGCTTGATTATTTCTTCAATATCTTTAATGCCTATCTCTCGGGCACACTTTACGCAGTAGCCCTCATTTATAGTTTTATCGCCTTCACGTCTGGAAACAAAAACTGCGGCAAGGCGTTTTTTGCATCTTGAACAAATTACCATGGTATAAGTGAATGATCCTTTCGCTTGAGAAAAAGTGTAATGTCTGAATTTTTATTTGCTGATAACCGCAACGAAGCGGTTTATGATGTCTTTAAAATCAATGCTTAAAATAAGTCGCATGAGCAGAGATGAGTCTGCGGCATCGGGCGAAATATAATCGGGGAAGAGAGTAGATAATGCCGGGCAGAGAGAATTAATTATAAGAGCGGCGATGAATGCGCCGATAACACCGGTGATGATGCCGAAAAGGGCACCGCCGATGCGGTTGATGCTTTTGAGAATGGGGAGCTTGAATATAAGATCAAGCAGATGCGACAAGAGCCAAAGAACGAGTAAGATGGCGACAAAAATGCAGATGAATGCTAGAATGTTTGAAAGCGCATTAGAAACGGGTTCTGCAATAGATTCAGCTATCTGACTTGACACGTTTGACGAATCAAGATTCTGCATTGAGCTGTAATACTTTTCTCTTATAGGAGAAATATCAACGCCGTACTGCTCGAATATCTGCAAAAAAGCAGGGGGCTGGTCGGTAAAGAGAGTGGAAAAATCCAGATTCAAGCCTGAAATTATCGAATTTATGCTTGCTTCAATATCAGCCGATATCCTTCCCGAGATAACGTTGTCGTAAAAGTAAGGAGAAAGAAGCGGATAGAAGAACCAGGCACCTATAACTGCCAAAATCAGCGACAGCGAACGAACAACGGACATAATAAGACCGCGCTTGATTCCGGAAATTATTGCCGAGAAGAATATCAGGACAAGTATTACGTCAATTAATACTCCCATGTTTAGCCTCCGATTATTTTACTTTTGTCACTTTGCCTTCACGATGTCGTTTTCGTTGTTGTCAAAGGAAAGCGCATCGTTTGTGATGATTGCATTTGCATGGCTGATATAGCAGAGATACAACGTATCGCTTCGTGCCAATATCATGTCAACGATGTTGCTGTCCACCTTATATTTTATGCTTTTGCCCGAAGCAATATCATAACGCTGAATGTTGCTGTCGGTCAAGGTGTAAACGTCGTTTGAATCGTGTATCAGACGGACGATCTTTCCGTCGGCGATGTACTGACCCATTTCATTGCCCTTATCGGAAAAGATAAGCACCTTTTGGGTGTCTCCGAGAACAGACTCGGAGAATGCGGCAAAGAGGGTATCGGACGTCATAGTGACGTGGGTGGGATAGTTGAACTCAAAATCGTATCTGCTTCGTGTGACTGCCGAACTGTCGCAAAACAGCAGATATCTATCGGTGAGCAGATAGAAACCGCTATTGGAAAACTGCGCCTTTAAGGGCATTGTATCATAAAGGGTAGTATTGACTATTTCCTCGCCGGTAAACGGATCGCATATCATGATCTCGGTCAGAAAGTCACCGGTCTGGGGATCGTTGTAAGCAGACGCGATGAGCAGCTGCTTGCCGTCGCGTGACAGGTCGATGGCCATAATAAGCTTGTTTTTGAGAATCTGGCTTACCTTTTTTCCCTCTTCGTCAAATACAAAGACGGCAGAGCGGTATTCCGAGGTTTTGCTTATCAGGGCAAACATGCCGCTGTCGCTGTTAACGCCGCCCGTTATAGGATAATCGAGCGAGCCGTTTGTTATTCTCGAAAAGGTATTGTAAACGGCAAATGAGTTTCCGCCGAGGTCATAAACGAGCAGATGCTTGTTCGAAGGCAGAAGGATAGGGTTCGCGATAAAGGAGGACGACTGCTGAACGCTGCTGCCCGATGAGGCGTAGATATTGAGCGAATTGCTGTCGGCCACGACGAAATCGCCGCGGTAAACGCCGAAAGCAATTTCGCTGTCAGCACTGTACGATATTGTTTTGTAATCCGACGTGTAGCTGTAGATGTTGGCATCGGCGTCGAGATATCGCATGAGATAGCGTATGTTTTCGAGCGTGAGCTCTTCGCGGTTGGCGGCCACCATAATTATTACAAAGACTGCAAACATAACAAGCGAAATAAACTTGGCTAAACGGAAGCGAAGGGACGCTTTGTAAAGGGCCTCGTTTATCTTTGGCTTTTTGCTCTTTGATCTTGGCAGCGGCGGTGTGTAGGAGATGTTCAAAATAAGGCTCCTTGAAAGATAATAATATCAGTAGTTGACTTTGTGCAGATAAAGCCCGTCGGGCGGCGCGGTAAATCCCGCGGACGCGCGGTCTTTCGATTCGATAATTGAAGGAATATCGCTCGGACTATATTTGCCCGCCGACACGTTTATAAGAGTGCCGACCATAATGCGGACCATGTTGTACAAAAATCCGTTACCCTCGACAGAGAATATGATCCTGTTGCCATCGCGCACAACGGATGCCGAATATATTTGGCGTACCGTGCTCGATACGCTCGAGCCTGCCGCACAAAAGGCAGCAAAATCGTGCTCGCCTACAAAATGCTCGGCGGCCTCGTTCATCAGACCCTCGTCAAGAGGAGTAGGCCAGTGGAGCGCGCGGTGCGAAAGAAAGGGGTTTTTAGGCCTGGCGTTCCAGATGACGTAACAATACTCCTTTGATTTTACGTCGTAGCGCGGATGAAAATCATCGGGCGCGACCTTCGCCTCGTTTACCGAAATGTCGTCGGGCAGATAGTGATTCAGCGCATCTGCGACTTTTTCGATGGGCGGAGAGTTCGGAGCGCCTTCGGTATCGATAGTGCATACAAACATTCCTGCGTGCACTCCCGAGTCGGTTCGGCTGCATCCGGTCAGAGGACAGCGGTATCCGAACAGCCTCTCAACAGCATCCTGCAATCGCTCCTGGACGGTGATTGCATTGGGCTGTACCTGAAATCCGGCATAATTCGTGCCGAGATATGAAATATTCAATACAATTTTCATATTGCGTATATGGGGAAATAGATGTTGAGCAGAACGATAGCGGCACCTGCGAGCACAAAAACGGTAAGACCGACGTAATCGATGCCCTGCATACGTGTCTGGGTCATGCGGGTGCGGTTTTCTCCTCCGCGGTAGCAGCGGCATTCCATTGCCGTTGCAAGCTCATCGGCACGTCTGAATGCCGAAATGAAAAGAGGAATGAGGATCGGAACGAGCGCTTTTGCGCGCTTTAACAGACTTCCCGAAGCAAAATCTGCGCCTCTCGCCTTTTGCGCGTTCATGATCTTCTCGGTCTCTTCGATGAGAAGGGGGATAAAGCGAAGAGCAATAGTCATCATCATTGCAAACTCGTGAACGGGAAGATGGATCTTCTTTAAAGGCGCAAGCAGTCTTTCAAGTCCGTCGGTCAGCGCAATGGGCGAGGTGGTGTATGTCAGAACAACACCCGTACCCGCAAGCAGAGCCGATACGCGGACTATCATAAGAACGGCAAAGATAACACCCTCGGGATATATACTGATAAATTTCCATTCAAAGAGCGGATTTTCACCCCTTGTCCAGAAAATGTTGATTATCGCGGTGAAACAGATGATAATGACAAGCGGCTTCATTCCCTTTAAGATAACCTTTAACGGAATTCCGCTTATTGCGATAAGGACAGCGGTGAAAAGGATTATAAATATAAATCCGCTTACGCTTGATGCCAAAAATACCGATGTGATATAGAGCAGGGTAAGAATTATCTTTGCTCTCGGGTCCATTCGGTGAAGGAGCGAGTTTCCGGGGAAAAACTGACCGAGTGTGATGTCGCTGAGCATCAGTTTGCACCTCCTTTTCCGGCAAGGAGGGCGAAAATCTCGTCCTTTGCATCGTCAACAGTGAATATATCATCACGGATATCAATGCCGCGCGAGCGCAGAATGTGGATAAAACGGGTGATCTGCGGCACGTCAAGTCCGACCGATTTGAGCGCTTCGCTCTGACGGAATACCTCTTTCGATTTACCGTTCAAAAAGAGCTTGGCTTTGCTCATTACCACGATGTCGTCGGCGTACTGCGCCATGTCCTCCATGCTGTGGCTGACGATGATAACGGTGTTTTTGCGTCTTCTCTGATATGACCATACGCCGCCGAGTATGTCGGCTCTTCCCATAGGGTCAAGTCCTGCGGCGGGCTCGTCCAAAATGAGCACGTCGGGATCCATCGCCATAACTCCTGCATTGGCAACTCGTCTTTTCTGACCGCCAGAAAGCTCAAAAGGAGATTTTTCAAGCAATTCTTCTTCAAGTCCGCAAAATGATATTGCATCGCGGACT
>JAZSMZ010000121.1:0-7828 GCA_045536155.1 Eubacteriales bacterium | reverse complement strand
CTGTTAAATGTCGAATTTGTTGAACTGATTATACCACAAAAAATGTTGCTTTTCAATGATATATCGCTGACGCGATATGATATACGGCACGCCGTATGATATACTTGCTTCGCAAGCATGATATAATATCCGTTCCTTCATACGCGAAGCGTATATCATCTGCGAAGCAGATATCAAAGCGTCAGCTATATCATCCGTGACCTAAGGGAACGGATATCATTGTAAAAAAACCATTTTGTCCGGTAGACAAAAGAGGTTTTTTACAATGGTGGAGATAGTGGGGTTCGAACCCATGACCTCGTGACTGCCAGTCACCCGCTCTCCCAGCTGCGCTATACCCCCATAAGGGATCGTGAGTGTATTATACACTAAAATGGGCGCTTTGTCAATAGATTTGATAAAATTCCTTCTTATTCACAATCGGTTATAATTGGGCTTGTGAGCGAATAAAATGTTACAAACGGACAAGGGGGGATCAAAACGGAGATTGCCGAGTTTATATCAATTTTGCCCACGCGGGCGGAAAAAGAGATAGCGAAATATTTCGTCGATGATAACTCACCGAGCGAGATCACTCTCCGTGCCGACCGCCCGACGTCGATATCCTTTGGTTACAAGAATATTCGGACAAGCGTTATTCTTACTCGCGACGAGCTGTCGCGTACGCTTGGCGCATTTTGCTCCAATTCCTTTCACGCGCACGAGCAGAGCATGAAAAACGGCTTTGTGACATGGAACGGGTGCCGCATCGGGATCGGGGGAGTGTACTCGCAGACGTCAATTCCGTCAACGGTGACCTCGCTCTGCATAAGGATTAAGCGAAATGTCAAAGGCTGTGCAAAAGAGATCGTAGAGGAGCTTGCGGCAAACGACTTTCGTGACGGACTTATCATTTTTTCCCCTCCCGGATACGGCAAAACGACCGCTCTTCGCGATTTCGCCGCCACCGTTTCCTCGCCTCCTTACATGAAGAGAGTGGCGATAGTGGACAGCCGAGGCGAGCTCGACGACGGTGAGCTGTATCGCGGCGGACTTGTAGATGTGGTGGGCATCGCCGACAAGGGACGCGGGATCGAGATGGCGGTGCGCACGCTTGACCCCGAGATCGTGGTATGTGACGAGATCGGCGCCGACGAGGCCGATGCAATATTGCGCACTCAGAGCGGGGGAGTCCCCTTGGTGGCAAGTGCGCACGCAACTGATTTAGACGAGCTTTTATCCTGCGATTCGATTGCAAAGCTGATTTACAGCGGGATTTTTTGCCGATATTGCGCGATAAAAAGGAAAGACGGCCAAAGATTCCTCGAGATCGGCCATATAAAATCACGGGAGGAGAGGGGATAGAATGCTGAAGCTTATCGGACTTGCCCTGATATCGTTTGTCTGCCTTGGCGTCGGTTATGACGGATTTAAAAAAGTCCGTGCGGGTGCAAAAAATACCGAATCGTTTTTGCGGCTTGTTAGGCATATTGAAAGCGAGATCAGTTATAAAAGTCCTCCCCTTTGTGAGATATACGCGCGCTTTGACGACGAAAATTTCAAGGAGCAGGGAATAATCGAGCTCCTTTGTAAAAAGGGGCTTGACTTTGCAATAGAGAGCATCGGCAAAAGCTGTGATGCAGAAGCGATGAAAATTGTCCGTTCCTTTTGCGCCGAACTTGGAAAAAACGGCAGAGACGGTCAGATCTCTCTTTGCAAAAGAACAGCAGAGGAGCTTGATCTTATTTGCCGCAAAGTAAGCGATGAAGCTCCCAAAAAGGCAAAGGTGTATCTTTGCCTTTCGTTTTCTGTGCTCCTTTGTGCGCTGATAATTATTGTTTGAAGGAAAAATAGTGATGGATGTAAATTTGCTCTTTAAAATTGCGGGAATCGGACTGTTGTCGGCGGTTACCTATCAGATCGTCGCAAAGGCCGGCAGGGAGGATATGGCGAGCCTTATTTCGCTTGCGGGGATAATCGTTGTGCTCATGATGCTCGTCAAAAGCATTGCAGAGCTTTTATCGAGTATACGTACCCTTTTCGGCATCTGAAAAAATGGATATATTCAAGATGTGCGCGGTGGCGATATGCGCGATTTTTACGATAAGCGCTGTCCGACAGCTTAAAAGCGAGTTTTCTCTTTATATTTCGCTCGGATGCTGCGTATTGCTGCTTTTTGCGGCCACAAACGAGCTTTTGCCCGCCTTTAGGTATACCTCCGAGCTGCTTGAAAAAAGCACGCAGGGTCAACGCCTTTCCACCCTTTTGCGCGCGCTCGGAGTGGCGCTCATAACTTCGTATTCGGCCGAGATATGCCGCGATGCGGGCGAAAAGGAGATTGGGGCGAAAATCGAGCTGCTCGGCAAATGCGAGATAGTCATTCTGTCACTCCCCCTCATGCGTGAGCTTATCGCGCTCATCGAAAGCGTGAGCGCATGAAAAGACTGCTTTTTGTTATATTTTTAATACTCTTTCTCGCCTGCGGCACTTCGGTAAACGCGTACGTTTCACCAAACGATGCACTAAAGGAGATAGAAGACAGCATTCCCGACGGTGTAAAACAGGACATTCCAAACGATGCCGTAGAGAGCGCCGATGCCGGGGCGATAATCGACGTTGGGGTAAAAAGCATACTCGATGCTGTAAATCCGTCGATCAAGGCGCTTGCCTCCATCGTCGGAGTGATAATTATATCCGCAATGCTTAACGTGCTTCGTACAAGCATTACCGACAATTCGTACGCGCCGCTTTTCGAAACGGCGAGCGCGCTGGTGCTGACTCTTACCGTATACGATATAGTAAAAGACGTCTTAAATGCCGCCTTTAGTGCAATTGAAAACCTCAGCCTTTTTATGAACGGCATGATCCCCGTAATGACAGGGCTTTACCTGTCAAGCGGAGAGATCGCGAGTGCGGCGGCGTCGCATAGCGGAATGCTGATGACGTTAAACCTGCTTGAAAACGCCATACGCTATCTCTTTTATCCCATTCTGCGCATCTCGATAGGCGCATCGGTGGCGTCATGCGTGTCGAAAAGTGAGCTTTCAGCGATAAGCAATTTCCTGCGCGGATTTTATACAACCGCCCTCACCTTTGTAATGGCGATACTCACCTTCGTGCTGTCGGCGCAGTCGTCGTTGGCGCAAGGGGCGGACTCGATGACTGTCAGAACAGTACGGTTTGTGGCAGGCAGCTTCGTGCCCGTCGTCGGAGGTGCGCTTTCCGAGGCGGTGCGAACCGTATTCGGCAGCTTTTCATACATAAAAACCACCGTCGGCTGGGGCGGGATAATAGTAATTTTAGTGATAATCTTGCCCGTGATCATAAAGCTGTTTATCGTAAAGATCGTGTTTTCGGCATCGGCCTGCCTTTCAAAATTGCTCGGCTGCCAAAGCGAGAGCGGAATAATTGAGGAGATGAATAAAAACATGAACATGATAATCGCCGCCCTTCTTTCTATGGCAATTATGTTTATCTTCTCGCTCACTCTCGTTATCCGATCGGCATTGGCACAATGAGCGGATACATAACGGCCATTGCCGCGATATCGGTGGTATCGACGGTGATGGATATGGTGATATCGAACGGGAATATCAAAAAATACGTCAGATACATACTTTCTCTTGCCCTTGTTCTGGCAATCGTTTCGCCAATAATGCCATTTATAAAAAAGATACCCGATGCCGTAGGCGGAATAGGAGATTTTTTCGACGGATATACCGATCTCGAGCCCGAAATATTTAACGAGATGGCCGAGCATTCGTCGTCGGCCCTTGAAAACGCGCTCGAAAGTGCGGTTGGCGAAAAATACGGCATTTCGGTCGAGATTGAGATCTTTCTTGAACGCACCGAAAAGAACAGCGCGAAGATAAATAGCGCCGAGCTGACAATGAGCCGAAGCGACCTTATCTATTTTGATGCTGTCATCGATTACATTGAAAAAACGCTTAACTGCGAAGTGAGACTGATTGAAAGAGAGTGAAAATGGACATTTTTGCCGCATTTGATAAGCTGAAAAAGAACGGGAAGACCGTCGGTATCGTCGTTGCTCTGCTTTTGGGAATCGCGCTGGTGATTTTCGGCTCAAGGGGCGCTGTGAGCGAGGAAATAGAGACAAAAAGCGCATCGGTCGACCTTGCTGACTACCGATGTGAGCTTGAAGAGTCGATCGTCTCCCTCGTTTCGGGTATCGACGGAGTGAAAAGCGTGCGCGTCATGGTTATGCTGGCCGACGCGGGCGAGGAGGTGTACGCTCAAAACGACGTTGGTGGCAATTACGTCGTCATCGACGGCGATCGCGGTCTGCTTGTCAAGCAAAAGCGCCCGTCGATATCGGGAGTTGCCGTCGTCTGCCGCGCAGATTCGGAAAAGCGGTTGGAGATAACCCGCCTGCTCTCGGCGCTGCTCGATATACCGACGAGCAACGTGTATGTGTATTGAAAAAATCGCATGCTTGTGGTATAATGGGTATATGGCTTGATAAAACTGAATTTGACAAAGGACGTATAGAGAGATGAAAATCATTTTTGCAGGCATTGCATTATTTTTGATTGGATTATTTTTGGTTTTGTTTCCATACCAGTATTGGAAATTCTCAGAAAGTTGGAAAAACAAGAGCGGTGCAGAGCCAACAAACCGCTACATAATTGGTGTACGCATAATTGGATGTTTCTACATGATTATTAGTTTAATAGCGATTGTTTGTTTGTACATGAGTTAATCAAATTCCAATTTATCTAACAGTTTAATAGACAAAACGCGGAGGTTTTATCCTCCGCGTTTTCTATGCGATTGTTGACATAGATGCGTACTTATGGTATAATGAATACGAAGCGTTCGAAAATAATTGAATTTGATAAAAACGGTGTCAAGGAGGAAATGTCATGAATAACGACATGGATTGTTTGCGCTGCGGTAAAAAAATGAGCTATATAAGAACAGAAAAATTACAGTTGGGGCAGACTGGTTGGATATTCGGAGACCTCTCTAATCTTTTGGCAGGGGCAATGGAAGTTGATATTTACAGTTGCCCTAAGTGCGGAAAGCTGGAATTCTTTCTGTCGGACGCCGAAGAGGAAGGATTGGCTCAGAAACAGTGCCCGAATTGCGGCAAGCAGCACGATTTTGATTATCCCAAGTGCCCGTTCTGTAAATATGATTACAACGTGTGAAGTGAAATTTGGCAAAAGGGTGTGATTGTATGAAAAACTTTATAGCATTAGGTTTAGTGCTTGTTTGTGTGTTTGGCATCATAGGGTGTAGTAATACACCGAAAGATTTGCACAAAAGTTTTCCGGAATATTATAATCTTGGCACAGCCAAAGGCATTGAGGTCTACGCATGGCAGACCAATGATGGGATTTATAAATGCGGGGCTATGTCAGGAACAAATCGAAATAAAGGACCCCAAGAAATTTTTGAACTGACAAGAAATGGTGCGACATTTGAAGAAATGAGAACCATTCTGTCGTCTTATAACATAGAAAAGGAAAGCATCTCTATAATTCCGATAAAAGTCAATGCAGAGAATTTTGAAATCGTGAATGAGGATATCAACAGAATCAACGAGATGTTCTGGGCAGATTGACCGATTCCAACTTGCCGAACAGTTAAATAGACAAAGCGCGGAGGTTTATCCTCCGCGCTAGTTTTAGGAACACAAAAAAGGACGCCGAGGCGTCCTTTTAATTGCTTTTTTATAACTCAGCCGCTGATTATTTTGGAAATGATGCCCATGATCTTGTCATGACAGCCGCCGCAGCCGGTGGAGCATTGAGTAATCTTCTGAACTTCCTCAAATTCAGCTTCGACGTCTTTTAATTTTTTGTGGCTGTGCAGTGCTCTTTCGATGTCAACGTAGGTGACCTTTTTGCACTTGCAGATGAGTTCGTTTGTTGCGTATTCCATAATGTTCTCCTAACTGTTTTTGTATATTGAATGTTATATCAAAACGGTTTAATTTTCTTTGCGATCTCTTCTTGTCTGAATTGCCTTTCGTTTTATAAGGTGTAATCCAAGCAAAAATACAGTTATGCACACGGCGGAGCCGGTCGCGACGTTCATGATGCGGATATTCGTTTCCGACATACCCTCAAACGATACGAGCATCGATCTTTGAAGAGAAAAAATCGAAACCAGGGCATCAGCGAATGATATATTCCGAAGAGCTACCGTCTTTGCCGATCTGCTTTTTCTTGCCTTGATCAGCTTTATCGTCGCAAGAGTGATTTTGCTGAAAGCGTATACCGCAATAGTCAGCATGACAATCAGGTGAAACGCTTTTCCTCTGTCCTTTACAAAAGCAAGAATAACCGTTCCGATGAGCGACACCGACAGCATCATCAGCATAATCCCCGTAAATCGAAGGAGGGAATTTTTGTTGACCTTATGACGGATGATCACGAATCGGACGGTACTTAATATTACATAGTAAATTCCGATAGTGAACAGCCACCATGAGCGCGTTGAAACACCGACTACAACGTGATATATGCTGTATGCAATATTGACTGCCAGGCTTATGAGCGCAAACTTTAAAATCCTATCCATTTGCATAGTCTTTTCCGAAAACACAGATCGTTATTATTTCGGAAATTTCCTTAACAGACTTTTCACAGCCGTTTTTCAGCCATTCACCCGTTATTGCGCTGATTCCGTTCAAGTAATACATCATTACATATTGCCTTATGTCGGGCGGATAGCGGAATCTGTCCAGAATCGGGTTGAAAATTTTTTCAAACATCCGCTTGTATACTTCCTCAAATCCGAGGACCTTATTATACGAAAGTGCTGTTTGGAATACTTCCTTGTTGTTTTTGATATAAGTCAGATAGGGGACAAGATATTTATCTCCAATGAAGATCAGCTCGTCAAGACTGCGCTCTTCAAGATGGAATACTGCATCTTTTGTATCTGCAGTAAAATACGTGAGAAAATCATCCAGTAAATATCTCGCCGTTTCATTCAGCAACTCGCCGATGTTTTCATAATGCAAATAAAAGGTCGAACGGTTCACTCCTGCAGCTTTGCAGATCTCGCTTACAGTGATATAGTCAAAGGGCTTCTTTTTCAGCAAAGATATCAGCGAAAGATCCATTTTAACGGCAGTATTGAAATATTTACTTTCCGATTTGTTCATGTTGTTACCCCTTTAAAGATGCGGTCAATCGTTTGCTATCTCGCGGGCAAGCTGTACGATCTCATATGCGTATTTTGCCTTGCCCTTTTCAAGCATTTTCTTATATATCGGATAATTCACCGCGCAGCCTAAAAGGCCTGCAAGACCGATGATTATGCCGAGAATCATGCTGCTGCCTATGACCTGCATCGCGAGCGACATTCCGGTGCCGAATACGAGAGCAAATACAATTCCCCAGGTGTATGTGAAAATTGTTGCCGGGAGCTTGGCGCGGTTATCCAGCTTCTTCAGTGCAACGATTTTGGAGCTTTCTTTCGGAACATAGTCCTTTGCGATGGATTCTGCTAATATTTTGTCTGTGTTCATAATCAAATCTCCTTTTGGTTTTTTTACAATAATATTTTACCTGATGCAGGAGATGATTTGAACAACAAGATTGGAAAAAATGTTGAATTCAAAAAGATACAAAAATATATGCTAAAGATTATATCTTTAAATCAATTTGATAATTCCCAAAGGTATGCCATTTGACTTTTGATACTGCCTAATAAAAAGCGGAGGGATAAAACCTCCGCTAGTTTTATGCGCTTTTATCTTATTTGCCGAAGTATCTTTCGAGAAGACCTGCGAAAGCCTTGCCGTGTCTTGCTTCGTCCCTTGCCATCTCATGTACAGTGTCATGGATTGCATCAAGATTCAGTTCCTTTGCAC
>JAZSMZ010000151.1:0-6173 GCA_045536155.1 Eubacteriales bacterium | reverse complement strand
GATGGGCAAAAACACCGCCATAGTCACTCACGACAACCTTTCGGTGCTTTCCACCCTCAAAAGCCATTGCAAGATCATGAGCCTTGCAATGCTCGGACTCATTTTACTCCTTACCGTTCTCGACCTTATTTTAGGCAATTCCGGCCGCGAGCTGCTTGATATTTTCCTTTGCGGACTTGCCCTCGCAGTTGCCGCCATGAGCGAATTTTACACCGCTTTCGGTTATATTATCATATCCTGCGGAATTTTCAGCGCAGTCAAGCGATACAAAGACATAAACTCGGGCGCAATGATAAAGAACGCCGAGTCACTTGAGTCACTTCGCGATCTGAGCTGTCTTATCGTGCCGCGTGAGGCTCTTATGACCGTTCGACTTTCCGAGATCGACCGCGTTTATGCCGACGGCGAAACAGTTGATTCAACAATGCGAAATTTTGCCGAGGCATCAAAAAACGTGCTTCGTTATGCCGTTATTTCTACCGGCATATACGGTGAAAAACGTCTTGCGGCAAACAATCTCACGTCGAACAACGTCTACCGCCCCGACGAGGAGACTATAATCCGCGCCGCCGACAGCATCGGTATATACAACACCGTGCTCGACCGCACATATCCGTTGGTTGAACACCGTTCGGTTGATGCTCACAACCGCTTTGATACGTCATTGGCACGTTTTTCGGGCGGTCACGTTATCGCCATACGCGGTGACGCCATCGGAGTGCTCAACTGCTGCCGTTATTACAGCGAAAAGGGACGTGTTCACCCTCTTACCCCCGAAAAGCTCAACGAGCTCAGGCTTGTTGTTTCTCAAACCGAGCGCAAGGCTTACAGAGTGATCGCAGTTGCAACCCGCACAACCGAATACAATAATCTCCGCCGCATATATGCCATGCAGTCGGATATGACCTTTGAAGGCTTTATCTGCGTGCGCGAGCCGCTGCTTCCCGGAGCGGCGCTCAATATTGAAAAGTGCATAGAGGCGGGAATCAAAGTAATAATGACCACCCCCGACGTGCACGAAACAAACCGCTGTGTCGCCGCCGCGCTGGGTGTTATCAAAAACGATGACGAGGCTGTAAATGCAAAGCGTCTTCGTGAACTCAAAGAAGGACTTTACCGTCTTAACATAACCTCGCTTTACCGTCTTTACGAGGGCGTTACCGACGATGACATGCGAAAAGTGGTCGCTTGTCTTAAAGAAAACGGTGAAAAGGTCGGAATTCTCTCGCGCGGACTTGACGACATCATTCTTACCCGCGATGCCGACGTCGCTTTTGCTCAAAGCGTTACTATCTCGCCAAAGGCAGAGCACGGCTCTCTTGATGCCGAAGCTCTTTCGTCTGCAAAGGGCAGAGGAATCCCGATTCGCGTCAAGGATTCGTCAAAATCATCTGCGGCAGGCTGCGAGGCTGTTAAATTCATATCCGACGTAATCGTTTCCGAGCCCAATCAGAGCGGATCGGGCGGTTTTAACGCCATGATCGGTGCGGTCGGCTGCGCGAAGGTCATATACCTTAATATGCTGCGAACCCTGCGCTACCTCCTTGCATCGCAGAGCTCGAGATTGCTTATCGTGCTCGCGTCGATTATTGGCGGAACAACTCTGCTTTCGCCGGTTCAGCTGTTATTTTGCGGACTTATACTCGATTTCGGCGCGGTCATCGTTATGGCATTCGAGCGCCCCGAACGTGATATTCTCAGATCCAGATCGGACGTCGAGGCACAGCTCAAAAATCCGATAAGACACTGTGTCGATTCGTTATTCTTCGGCATTATCTGGGCGGCTATTACCATTGCTCTTCCGCATATTCTTTCGGCATTCGGAATTGCACTCAATGCATCTCAGATATCGTCCGTTACCTTTATTTGCTCAGCATTTACCCAGCTTGCCGTCCTTGCAGAAATCAAGCGCGACAAGACCATATTCCGTTCATTCTCCTTCAACGGCGTGCAGATGATCTATGCATCTGTCGTACTGCTTATCACGCTTATCGGACTTTTATTCCCCTCCTTCGGTCTGATGTTCGGAATTGTCCGTATCCCCGCATATGCATTTGCCGCTTCCATGGCACTGCCGCTGATCAGTATTCTGATCTTCGAGCTTTACCGACTTGCCCTTCCCTCTCTTAAGCCCGCAATCAAGGCATTTAACGAAAAGGGCGGAGTTGTTTCGGTGTTCTCTGCAGGATTTAAAGTTGACGATATTTCCGACGACGAACGATATACCGAAGAAGAGATACTCGAAATGTCAAGCGAAGACGAGACACTTGACAGTGAAAGCGAGCAGACTGATATTACGGAAGAAAAATCGGATGAAATTACCGACGTAGAAGAAGTAAAATCGGACGATATCATTTCCGATGAAGAGTAAAGCAATTACAAAACATTCCTTTTGAAAGGGCGTTTTATATCCAATGAACAAGTCAAAAAACAAGCAAATTAAAAAGAAATCGTCACAGAGCAGCAGCTTTGCGCAGCTTGCGATATTTGTACTGCTGGTCGTAGCCGTTGTGCTCATAGCTCATCTGCTCACGTCAAACGAGCCCTTCTCATTTGTCAAGACGATTTATCAGGGAAACGGTATATACAATGCCTTTTTCAACAATGCCGACGTTGGGGATTACGATATTCCTCCCGCCGTCACCGAGGCCGAAACTCAGGTTCCCAAATTCCTTTACAGCGACGTCTTCGGTAAAATAGAGCACTCGCCCATCGCGGTCATGATATCCGCGACCGACGGAAGCGTAGTACTCGACAAAGACAAAGACCGTATGTTTTTCCCGGCATCGATAACAAAGGTTATGACCGCTATCGTTGTCTATGAAAACATCCCCGATTTGTCAACAATGGTTTCTTTTGATCATGATATTTTCGTATACTGCACAGAGCAGAACGCGGCGATCTCGGGATTTTTGACAGGTGAAAAGGCTTCGGCGCTTGAACTGCTCTACGGAACGCTCATTACATCGGGCGCTGACTGCGCTATCGCTCTGGCAAAGCACATTGCCGGCAGCGAGGAAGCCTTTGCAGTACTAATGAATGAAAAATGTGCCGAATTCGGGCTTGAAAACACTAATTTTGTAAACTGCACGGGACTGCATAACGCAAAACACTACTCCACCGCTCACGATCTTGCGATAATAATGCAAAAGGCGCTTGAGATCGATCTCCTTCGCGAGATAATGACCACCAGAAACTATCGCACGAAAACCGCAACCATGCATCCCGAAGGACTTGCGATGGTATCAACTGTAACAAAGGCGTTCAACAAGGCTCGTCTTTCTCAGGGCAAGGTGCTCGGAGGAAAGACGGGATTCACCGACGACGCCCTTCTCTGCCTTGCTTCCTTTGCAGATGTGAAGATAGAAGACACCGTTGAGACCTTCATTCTCGTCACGCTCGGAGCGGGCGAGGGCGGATACGACACGCCCTATCACATTTACGACGCCAACCTTGTTTTCAACACAGTTGAAAACGTTTACGAAACATCGAACTGATATACATAAAAATCAGCGTGCTTTTGCGTAAAAAGCACGCTTTTTTTGCTAAAAAACATTGATTATTTACATCTTAATGTTTGACTTTTTTTATATATGGTTATATAATAAGGTATAATAGTGTAATTTTCGTTATTTTTCAGTATTTGATCTTCGGGATGAAAGTTTTTATGAAAAAAGCTCTGATATCTTTTCTTATAATTTTGCTTGCGCTGTGCTCCCTTTCGGCATGCGCAAACGACAAATACACGGTTATGACCGTCGGCGAAAATGCGATCGGCTTCGACGAGTACAGATACTTTTATCTCAACTACCGCCGCGACTTTACCGAAGAAGGAATTACCGACTCCGACGAGCTTGCAAAAGAGATAAAAGAAAACCTCGAGTTCTCCCTTCGCAAAAAATACGCCATATCCGAGTGGGCAAAAGAAAAGGGCATTTCCCTTTCGAGCGACGAGCTTGCTTACTTAAAAGAACAAAAGCAGGGGTACGTTGACTCATACGGCGGGCGTGATGTTTTTCTTGCCGAGATTGCCGACGGATTTATGACAGAAGAGCTTTTTGATTCGCTATCGCAGGCACAGCTTATCGAAGACATGCTTCGTTCCTTTGAATACAACGAATTTACCGGTTCGATAAGATCGGACGATGCAACTGTTGAAAAATACATCAAGGACAACTTCATCCATGCCACTCACGTTCTTATCATGAACGACGAAGGCGAGGACGCAGAAGCCAACTACAATCTGGCTCTCTCGATTGCCGAGATGGCCGCAAATGGAGTTGACTTTGATTCGCTGATTCTGGAATACAACGAAGACACCGACATGAACAAGACTACTGTCGGCTACTATTTCGCCGAAGGTCAGCTGATCGCAGAGTTTGAAGAGGCCGCCCTGGCTCTCGAAATCGGCGAGGTCAGCGGAGTGGTAAAAAGCGATATCGGATATCACGTAATCAAGCGTCTTGAGATAGAGGACGAGTATATCAACAAGAATTTCGACACTCTTCGCAACATATACAAGGCACGAATGTTCAACGTAATGCTTGAAGAGAGAATGAACACTCTTGACATCGCCTATACCGATTACCACAGCACTCTTACCGAGCAGATGATAATCGACAACATCAAGAAAATCAAAGAATAAAATTACAATACCGCATCTAAAGCCCATAAGGAGTCTGATCAATATGAGTACCAAAGAAATCAAACGCGCAGTTATTCCCGCCGCAGGTCTGGGAACAAGAATGCTTCCCATAGCACACGCAGTTCCGAAGGAAATGCTTCCCATCGTCGACCGCCCCGCAATATCCTACCTCGTTGAGGAAGCGGTATCGGCAGGAATCACCGAGATATTGATAATCACCAACCGCGACAAGGACATCATCGAGGATTATTTTGACTATGCTCCCGAGTATGAGGCTCGTCTTACCGCATCCGGAAAGACCAAAGAGGTCAAATACATCAGAGATACCGCCGATGCGGCAAATATTTACTTTGTACGCCAGCACGAGGCTCGCGGACTCGGTCACGCCGTCCGCCGCGCAAAGCATTTCACCGGCGACGATCCCTTCGTAGTTATCTACGGCGACGACATCATCTTCTCGAAAAAGCCGGTCTGCTCCCAGCTTGCAGATGCCTACAACAAGTACGGACTTTCATCGGTTGCAGTTAAAGAGGTTCCTACCGAGCTCGTTTCAAAGTATTGCTCTCTCGGCGTAAACAAGCTTGAGGATTCCATCTACCGCGTTTACGATATGATCGAAAAGCCCAAGCCCGAGCAGATCATGTCAAACTATGCGATTTTGGGGCGCGCCCTTTTAACGTCGGAAATCTACGACATTCTCGACGAAACTTCCCTCGGTGCAGGCGGCGAGCTCCAGCTCACCGATGCCATGGCAACTCTTGCTCGCTCGACAAAAGAGGGCGGCATGACAGCCGTTGACTTTGAGGGTAAGAGATACGACATGGGCTCGAAATTCGGCTTTATTATGGCAAACATCGACCGTAGCATCAACAACGACGAGCTTGGCGAGGACGTTCGCCAATACATTAAAGAGCTTGTAGAAAACGATTTTAAGATCAAATAATACATATTGAGGACTAAAATATGGAACGTATTTCAAAGGCCAATTATTATCTCGATATTGCGCAGACCGTTGCTGAGCGCGGAACCTGCCTTCGCAAGCATTTCGGTGCTATCATAGTTAAAAACGACACCATCATCTCGACAGGATACAACGGTTCTCCCCGAGGTCGCGAAAACTGCTGCGATCTTAAATTCTGCATCCGCGAAAAGCTCAACATTCCCCGCGGTGAGAGATACGAGCTCTGTCGATCCGTTCATGCGGAGGCTAACGCCATCATCGCCGCCTCCCGCGACCAGATGCTCGATTCCACTCTTTACATGGTATGTATCGATCCCACAAGCGGCTCTCTTGTTGAAAACACCTCCAGCTGCAGTATGTGCAAGCGACTTATCATCAATGCAGGTATTTCTACCGTTGTCATCCGCGACACCAAGGAAAACTACCGCGTAATCGACGTTCGCGACTGGATAATCAACGACGAGAGTGTTCAGGGCAAGTTCGGTTATTGATCGCATCGAAAGGCGAAATCTTATTTAACATGACGAAAAAAATAACAGCTGCGCTTTTATCTGTCTTGGTGTTGGC
>JAZSMZ010000049.1:0-17509 GCA_045536155.1 Eubacteriales bacterium | reverse complement strand
CAACCCACTCGGGGCACTCGTTGCCGTTTTCATCGAGGTAGCCTGCTGCGCCCCACATGTTCCATGCGTTAGCGTAGAGAGTCTCGCCTGCGTCAATAGCTTCCTGAACGGATGCATATCCCATGCCGCCGATGGTCTCGTAGGTTCCTTCCTGGTTCTGGAAGAAGTAAACCTTAGAGTTCTTGATTCTAAGAGTATCGTAGTAAGTGTTTGCGCGGAAGTTCATGAAGTCGGGGTCAAGAAGCTGCTGCATAGAGTATACGAAGTCAGCTGCTGTGATGGGTGTTCCATCATCCCACTTAAGGTCGTCGCGAAGAGTGATCTTCCAAGCGTAGCCGCCCTCAGCCTTCTGATCATCGGTGTAACCCCACTTTGCATCAACAGTCGCGGTTACGTCCTCGAGCTTTGTTGCTGCAGAGTAGTTAGTTGTGTATGCACCGGGAACGATGGCATCCTTGTTGATAGAGCCGTCTGCGTTGAACTTCTCGTCGTTCTCGAACTTGTAGTCATAGTCGAAGAAGGACGAACCAATGTAACTCATAATCTGAGTATCATTGTTGTCGGCGTAGGTGAATTCGTTCCAGTTACTAGGCATAACGGATGTGGTTGTGTTGTAGTCAGCCTGCTTGAGAACTACCTGTTCTACCTGCTCTACCTGCTCACCCTGATCAGGAGCCGTTGTATCGGACTCAGTGGTGACATCAGGATTCTTGGGTGTTTCAGTGCCGCATCCAACGAGCATTGCCGCTACAAGCAACAAACACAAAGCCATGTTAAGTATGGATCTGAGTTTCTTGTTCATAATGATTTCCTCCATTTATGAAAAATAAAATATGAGAAATAAAATATTTGTCTCATTACCCGCAAGACACTTTTCTTGCAATTTTGAATGCCAGAACCTGCATAATTGCACAAAAAGGCTGCGCGAATATATGGATATATGGATTATACCATACAATTTTGCACTTGTCAACCACTTTTATTAATTAATTCGCAATGTTTTCTATATATATTCATAAAATATTTATAAAACAGATTTTTTTTGCACATGCGTGAAGCCTTATAAAGCAAGATGGTATCTGTAGAATAAACTTAAGTAAAATCAGACTTTAATTTAATATAAAGGTAAATTTTTTAGTCATTTAAAGCAAACAGGCACCCCAAAACCGACCCGAGGCCTTTTAATTTAAAGAATGTTGAGCAAAAATGCTTTTTACAGGAAACGAGCAAATCCTACATTATATACACACGTTCACAAGCAAAAGATGTCTTGTTTTATCAGCTGCAGCGTTTTTTACAATAACCGCACCCGAAGGCGTTGTGTTACTAAGGGCACAACGCCAACTCTATTCGCAAGCGGCGAGTTATATGGCTTCGCAGTGATATTTTTCTTGCGACAAGTAGTATTTGCCACGTGAGTTTTAGATGCGAATAGAATACAACTTTAAGACAATGTATTGAAATAACACTTTTGCGAAGCAAAATGTTGCGCTGACTAAGTCAGCATTCCCTCAAAACCTCAGGAAAGGCTCACTTGCTCACCACCGAAGTGGTGCAACAGAAAAAAGCCGATATGGAATAAAATCCATATCGACTTTTTCTGTTCTTTAGTACCCACACTATGTGTGCGGATTATGTTTGGTGGGGGCGGCTGGGATCGAACCAGTGACCTCATGCATGTCAAGCATGCGCTCTAACCAGCTGAGCTACGTCCCCGTCAACGTATACTATTATAACACTAAATTTTGCACAATTCAATACGTAATTATGAACAATTATAGATATAGCATACGTTAGTTTACAGTTAATTATAACGAGTGTCGATGATTCGAACGCTCTTCTTTTCGCTTCTCGGCAATCCGCCGATATCGTGAGGCTCGGGAATGATCTTTATACCGATCTTGCTCTTGAATGCCGCCTCAACAGCCTCGGCGACCTTCGCTTTGTCGCATCCGGTCTCACACTCGAACTTCAGGGTCATCTCGTCCTTGCCGTCAACGTGTTCAACGAACACCTGATACTCCGAGCTGACGCCCGCAACGGTCTTGAGCATATCGTCGATCTGACCTGGGTAAATGTTTACGCCCTTTACCTTGATCATGTCGTCTGTACGGCCGAGAATGCGGTCGTGGCGGGGGAAAGGACTTCCACATGGGCACTGACCGGGGATTATACGGGTAAGGTCATGTGTGCGGTAGCGTATCAGAGGAGCGCCTTCCTTTGTCAAGGTGGTGATTACAAGCTCGCCCATCTCGCCGTCCTCGACAGGCTGAAGAGTGGTGGGATTGATTATCTCAAAATAGAGATAATCATTCCAATAGTGCATACCGCTGTGATATTCGCAATCAATAGATATGCCGGGACCGTAGATCTCGGTAAGTCCGTAGATATCATAAAGCTCGATACCAAGTCCGTCGGCGATTCTCTGGCGCATCTTATCGCTCCAGCGCTCCGAGCCGATAATGCCCTTACGAAGGCATATCTTGTCCTTGATATTGCGAAGCTCGATCTGCTCAGCGAGAAGCAGAGCATATGACGAGGTACTTGTCAGAACGGTGGACTTCATGTCTACCATCATTTTAAGCTGCTTTTCGGTATTGCCGGGGCCCATCGGGATAACCATAGCTCCTAGCATCTCGGCACCGTTCTGAAAACCGATGCCCGCCGTCCAGAGTCCGTAGCCGGGAGTGATGTGGATTCTGTCGCGATTTGTAACGCCCGCATATTCATAGCATCGTTTGAACATTACACCCCATGTGTAGACGTCGTTTGCGGTATAGGGAATAATGATCGGCAGACCTGTTGTTCCCGACGAAGAATGGATTCGCACCACCTTTTCTTCGGGCGCGGCCATGATTCCGAGCGGATAAGCATCGCGAAGATTTCCCTTATCGGTAAAGGGGAGCTTTACAAAGTCCTCGGGAGTCTTTATATCGCCTGCTTCGATGCCTGCCTCGGCAAATTTTTTACGGTAAAATTCACTGTTTTCGAATGTATAGTCAAGCTCCTTTTTAAAGAGCTCGAACTGGCTTTGAGTCATAGCGCTCATAAAAACGTTTTTTACGCCTTTCGTGGATTTATGTATTCTTATTTTACGTGCTTCGATCCTGCATCAAAGCATGCAAGATTAAGCTTTGCAAACTTTGCGGGTACATTTTTCTCGATAATGCCGCGCATGAAATTGACGTCAAAGGGAAGCATCGAGTTCGCAGATGCGACACCTATGAGAGCGACGTTGAGCGCCTTTGCGCTTCCGCATTCGATGGCGATCTTCTCGGCATCGACGGTGACGGTATCGAAATCTATTCCGTCGGGAAGAGTTTTTCCGTCGGGCAGATTTATAAGTGCGCGTCCGCCTTTTTTGAGGTAAACCGATGCGCGGAGCGCTTCGGTTGCATCAAATGCGATAAGCAAGTCGGCAGATCCGTAGGGGATCATCGATGCGACGTCCTCGGAATTGATGCGGACGTGGCTTGTGACCGAGCCGCCTCTTTGCGCCATACCGATCGTCTCGGCTGTACGTACAAATTGACCGCTTTCCATTGCAGCGGCGGCGATGAGTCGGGAGGCAAGAACAGTTCCCTGTCCGCCTATACCTGCGATGATTATATTTTCACAGTTCATCAGTCGTTTCCTCCGATCGCATCAAAGGCACAGAGATTGGTGCAAAGCGAGCATCCGGTGCAGATCACGGGATCAATGTGAACCTTTCCCTGCTCAAGCTTCATTGCGGGACATCCGATCTCGCGGATGCATCTCTGACAACCCGTACATTTATCGCTGACGGTGAGAGGCTTTTGGGTCGACTTTTCCTTGACTATACAGGGCGAACGGAAAATTATTACCGATACCCCTGCTTCGTCTGCGGCCATTTTAACAGTTTCGACCGACTTATAAAAATCAAAGGGATCGACTATGTTAAGGCTCTTGACGCCCAAAGCCGAGCAGATATTCTCGATAGATGCACGAACGGATTGTTCCTTCATCATAGTAACGCCCGTTCCGGGATGGGGCTGATGTCCCGTCATCGCGGTGGTGGAGTTATCGAGAATAATTATATTGACATCGGCATTGTTGTAAACTGCGTTTACAATGCCAGTAATACCGCTGTGGAAGAAGGTTGAATCGCCGATGAAAGCGAAATGCTTTACATCACTTTCAACGTGCGCAAGTCCCTGCGCGATCGTCACGCCTGCGCCCATGCAAAGGCAGGTATCCACCATATCGAGGGGCATTGCGTTTCCGAGAGTATAGCATCCGATATCGCCAGAGAACACCGCTTTTCTACCCTTCATTGCGCGTTTGACTGCATAGAAGGAGGCGCGGTGAGGGCATCCCGCACAAAGAACGGGAGGTCTTACGGGAAGCGCGGGAGGTGTTGGGAGCTCCTTGGGAGTTGCTCCAAGGAAATCACAAACGGGAGTAAGAATGCTCTGCGCGGTGTACTCACCAGCGTTAGTCATAACTCCGTCGCGTTTACCGTGTATTTCAATCGTAAGGTTATATTTTGCTTTGAGTATGTAAAGCGCATCCTCGATTACCGCATCAAGCTCCTCGGCAACGAGCACCTTTTCGACGCCTACAAGCGAATCAAGAAGGAACTTTTCAGGGAAAGGAACGGCCGCGCCAAGCTTAATGAGAGTAGTATTGGGAGCATAGATTGAAATCAGCTCATTTGCAACGGGATATGCGGCACCCGATGCGACAACGGCAATATTTTTGCCCTTGTTTTTAACCGAGTTAAACGAACAAGATGAAAATGTATCTTTAAGGCTTTCCGATATCTCTTCGAGCTTCATATGTGCACCGTAAGAGAGGCGCGGGAAAATGACCCATTCCTTGCCGCGGACAAAGCCTTCGGGATCGTCATAGCTTTTCTTGACATCGGGAATATCCACCGACGCGCAAGCATGGCAGATTCGGGTGGTGGGACGGACGATGACCGGCTTTTTGATCTCTTCAGAAAGATCGAAAGCATATCCGATCATATCAAAAAGCTCCTCGGGAGACGTGGGATCGAGCACGGGCAGCTTGGAATAGAGTCCGAAACGACGGGTATCCTGCTCCGTCTGGGAGGATATCGGACCGGGATCGTCTGCAACGTAGATGACCATGCCGCCCTTCACACCAATGTATGCAAGGGACATGATCGGGTCGGCGCAGGCATTGAGTCCGACCTGCTTCATCGTGACCATGGTTCGTGCGCCGGCATAGGCCGCGCCTGCACCCACTTCGAGAGCCGCCTTTTCGTTTACCGACCATTCGACGTATATATTCTTATCTTCGTTGTTCTTTGCAACCGTTTCAAGAGTCTCGGTCGAAGGTGTACCGGGATAACCGCATACAACTCTGACACCTGCATATATCGCGGCAATAGCGGCCGCTTCATTTCCCATAAGAAGCTTTTTCATATATTAATGAGATCCTTTTCGGAGGTTTTACATTTATGTGCCAAACGCGCAAAACACAAACACGCGTCCATTATAATTAGTTTATTATACAACCAATATATTAAGCAAATGTAAATTGCATATAAATTTATTGGCATTTCTGCGCTTTTTCGACATATAAGTTTGCCTTTTTTATGACTATGGGATATATTCCCGTCGCCCACAGCACCAAAAGCGCGTAGCGCAGTGCGTCATAAACAAATCCGCCGTCATAGATCATCTTTGACACGGTTTTAAGGACTACAAGAATCAAACCGCCGACTGCATATTTTACGATTTGATAGGCAATCAGCTTCTTTTTGCTTTCACATTTTACCTTATTATCAAAGCGGATAAATCTTCTCTCCCAAAGCCATACGATACCAAATCCAACGCCCGCTCCTGCCGCTTTCGCGCAGTCGGAAACGTATCTCAGCTCGATAGTTCCGTTTGAATAGAGCAAATAAGAATAAAGCAGCGCCAAAGCTGATATTATGCAAAGTAAGAGAGATACCATAATATCGCGTGCTTTTGTATCAGCCGTAAATTTGTCGAAAAGATATACGGCAAGGCAGGAAAGCAGAGCCAGAAGTAGCGCGCCGCCCACGTCAGCCGGAGTGTGCACGCCGAGATAAAGCCGCGAAAATGCGACTAAGAGCGCCATCGATGCACTTGCGATCCTGATCCACGTTTTCTTTGCATAGATTGCAATGGTAAAATACACTGCCGCGGCGGCCTGAGTGTGTCCGCTCGGGAATGAATATCCCGTAGCGGCCTCAATCGAGCCTTCGACGGGTAAAAAGTTCGGGTCAATAATCCATGGCCTTTCTATACGAAGCGCAACCTTCAAGACCTGCACAAGAAGTCCCGAAAGGAAGAAGGCCAAGGCTATCTTATAGGTAAGCGGCTTATCGACACACCAAAACAGCAGGCATATCATAGCAAATACCAAAATTTCCTCGCCGAAAAAGGTTATGATATTGAAAAAAGCGTCAAATACCGGATTTCGTATCTCGCTTAAGGCCCACAAAACACTCATAATTCGTTCCTCACAAAATCAATACAAAAAATGCCTGCATCAGCTTGGCAGGCTATTTTTGTTTGTTTTTATCTTATCAAGCTTGAGCTGTGCGATGATGACCGCAATAAAAATAAGTACACAGCCGATTATCTCGTTTCCCGTCATAACGTCGCGCAAGATCAGCCAGCCCGTCAGAGCGGCGAACACCGATTCAAGGCTCATAAGGAGCGATGCGACTGTCGGTTCAACTGTAGACTGACCGATTATCTGCATAGTATATGCAACGCCGGTTGACATTACTCCCGCATAAAGAATGGAATATTTTGCATTCCATACCGCTTCAACAGTGGGAGTCTCAAAAATGAGCATGCATATGCCTGCAAGTATCGCGCTTACAAAAAACTGTACGCAGGAAAGTCGGACGCAGTCAACAGTAGGTGCAACCTTATCAACCGTTATGATATGAAACGCGAAGAGCAATGCGCTGAGCATAACCATCGAATCTCCTGCACCGAGCTTGAATTCTCCTTCGGCGCAAAGAAGATACATTCCGACAATAGCGATAGCAACGGCGATCCATGTCAGAATGCCAACACGCTTTTTCATGAATATTCCCAAAACGGGCACGATGACGATATAAAGCGCGGTGATAAAGCCGGCCTTACCCGGACTTGTTTCAACGATTCCGATCTGCTGTGAGGCCGATGCGCCGAACATGATAACGCCGCAAAGCGCACCCGACATCCAAAGCTTTTTCCATTCGTCCTTGGTTTTGGGAGCGCATGAAAGTCCGAGCTTATCAAGAAAAGGTATTGCGATCAAGAGCGCAACAACGCCAACGACTGTGCGGGTAAAATTAAAAGTAAACGGATCTACATAGTCCATTCCCGTTGACTGTGCAACAAAGGCTGAACCCCAGATTATTGCAGTAATGAGCAGAAGGAGCGAGCCGCGAAGCTGTCCTTTTTTAGATGATTCCATTAGTTTGCTGTTCCCTCGGCTTTGCTTGCTTTTTCTGCTTTTTCGTTCTTTTTCGAGATAAGATATCTCGCATAAAGCATATTGGAATATGCACTTGTTACCGCGTGATAGATGGCTATATCATCGGGAAGCGATGATATCTTAACTCCTTCAAACGACTCGTCAAAGGCAGATCGCAAGGAGAGCTCAAATATCTCGCAAAAGAGGTCGTACGCCTGCTGAGTTGTGTAGACGGCCTTGACCTGCTTTATTCCCTCGGCAATTTCGGTTAAGCTCATAAAACGCTTGAGAATTGCCACCACCATAAAGTACGCCAGATGCACACGGTCGTATCTTTTGTTTTTGGGCGGCTTTATCAGCTTCAGTTTTACATAGTTGTTGATCATGGTCTTGGTAATTGCGCGCTGGTCGTCATCCTCCGAAAAAACAGAGGTGTTTTTAACGATAAGGCTTACAACCTGATCCATGTAAAGATCGATATCGGGAAGCTCGCTCCATCTTGGGCAATGATAGTTCAGAATATCTTCACGTGTATACATTTTATTTCTCCGTTTTGTGCGGTATTACCCTAAAAAGGCTTAATAGTCAATAAAAGAACGATAACATATCTATGATAACACATCCAAACCGTTTCGTCAACGGTTTGGCGATATTTGAAAAAATTAATATGTTTTATATTGACATAAATATGATAATCGTTTATAATAGTTTTAAATACTACATAATGTGTATTTGATTATCAGATACATGCAAACAGAATCGGAGCGGTATTATGAAAAAACAGCACAACTACGCGCTTAACGAAGTTACAAGTTTTGACACAATAAAAGAGATGCTCGAGATCGCCGAACGCGAGGCGGGCGACAAAACGGCTTTTAAATACAGAACGGGCGGTGAGACCGTCGAGATAAGCTTCAAGCGATTCAACGATGAAACAAAATACCTTGGCACGGCGATTACCAATCTCGGTATCGTCGACAATCATATTGCCTGTATCGGTGAGAATTCCTACAAGTGGGTGCTTTCATACCTCACAGTTTTAAAATCGAGCAGCGTTTTTGTCCCTGTTGACAAGGAGCTTCCCGCTGACGATATCGTCAACGTACTTATCAACAGCGACAGCGAAGTGTTGTTCTACAGCAGCACATACGAAGATATGCTTATGCAGAATCTCGACAGACTCGGCAGCATTAAGTATTTTATCGGATTTGACCGCGACGAGATATCGGAGGACGGACGTTTTATATCCTTCGATGCTCTGTTAAAGATGGGCAAGGAAAAGCTTGAAGAAGGTGATCAGTCGTACACAAGTCAGACCTTTGATCCTATGAAGTTAAAGCTGCTTGTCTACACGTCGGGAACAACGGGACTTGCAAAGGGAGTCATGCTCACCGAGCACAATCTCGTTTCCTGCGTCTACTACGGACTTCAGATATCCACCGTATACGATACCTGCCTGTCCGTTCTTCCCTATCACCATACCTACGAATCGGTTGCGGGACTGCTCGTTTCAATTCACATGCACTCGACTATCTGCATTAACGACAAGATCAGAAACGTGCTTAAAAATCTTCAGTTCTTCAAGCCCTCGTATATTTATCTGGTTCCCGCTTTTGCCGAGACTTTCTACAAAAAGATATGGGCATCAGCTAAGGATTCGGGACGCGAAAAGAGCTTAAAGCAGGGTATTAAGATCAGCCGCGCGCTCAGAGCCGTCGGAATTGACAAGCGCAAACAGCTTTTTAAGAGCATACACGATCAGTTCGGCGGACGTCTTCGCAAGATCGTATGCGGCGGTGCACCCATCCGATCGGAGATCGGCAGATTCTTCGACGATATCGGTATCGACCTCATCTCGGGTTACGGCATAACCGAGTGCTCCCCGCTTGTTTCGGCCAACCGCGACTATTTCAACGATTTTACAACAGCAGGTGTAAAGCTCCCCTGCATTGAGGTAAAGATCGATGGCGTAAACGAGGACAACAACGGCGAGATATGCGTCAAGGGTGATACCGTCATGCTCGGATATTACAAAAATCCCGAAGAAAGCGAGCGCGTACTGCGCGACGGATGGTTCTACACCGGAGATTACGGCACTATAAACGAAGAGGGTCAGATCACCATAACCGGGCGAAAGAAGAACCTCATAGTTCTCACCAACGGTAAAAATATTTATCCCGAGGAGATTGAAAACTACATTCTCTCTATTCCCTACGTTGAAGAGGTCATCGTTTCGGCTATACGCGACGACAACGGCAGCGAAGCGGCTCTCTCGGCTGAGGTATACCTCAATCCCGACAAGGTAAAAGAGATCGAGGATACCGAGATAATCGATCAGCTCAAGAAGGACATAAAGGATCAATGCCGATCACTTCCCTCCTACAAGCAGATACAAAAGGTTATCATACGAGATACCGCCTTCAACAAGACCACAACAAACAAGATCAAGAGAAATTACTCAAAATAAAGAAAATCCTTCCCGAAATCGGGAAGGATTTTTTATATTCACTTTCTGAATCTTGCCAAAAAGTCTTTAGTCTGCTGTTCACGAGGATTTTCAAACAGCTGTTCGGGTGTGCCCTCTTCGCATATAACGCCGTTATGCATATACACGATCTTATTCGAAATATCGCGTGCAAAGGACATTTCATGAGTTACGACAAGCATCGTCATACCCTCGGATGCAAGATTACGCATGACCTCGAGTACCTCGCCGACCATTTCAGGGTCGAGAGCCGAGGTGGGCTCGTCGAAAAGCAGTACCTCGGGCTGCATTGCGAGTGCGCGTGCGATTGCGACTCTCTGCTTTTGTCCGCCCGAAAGCTGACGGGGTTTTGCATTTACATAGGGTGCCATGCCTACCTTTTCAAGGTACTGAAGAGCCATTTCCTTTGCCTCGGACGCGCTCTTTTTAAGCACCACCTGCTGACCGACCATACAGTTTTTCAGAACCGTCATATTGTTAAAGAGATTGAACGACTGGAACACCATTCCGACGTGGGAGCGGTATTTTGCGGCGCCTCCCTTTAATTTGACGATGTCATCGCCGTGATAAAGGATCGATCCTGACGTAGGCGTTTCAAGAAGATTGATACAGCGCAAAAGAGTGGATTTACCCGAGCCCGATGCGCCGATTATACTGGTTACGTCACCGCGCTTTACCGAAAAATCTATATCGCGCAAAACCTCGTGCTTGCCGAAGGATTTGGAAAGATGCTGTACCTGCAAAATAAGTTCTGACATATCAGCGATCTCCTCTCGTACTGCCGTTGCGGTTTTTCAGCGACATCTTGATTTGTTCTCTCTTTTCCTTTGAAAGCTCGTCAAACGGACTTCCTTTATGGGGATGATTATATGTACCGGCGGTCATGGTAAGCGAATCGGTCTGCACAAGCTCGTAGCTGTCCGATCCGTCCATCTTCTTTTCGATCCAACGGAGCAGGAAGGATGCGGCGAGGGTCATTGTAAGGTATCCGATCATTTCAATGGTTGCCGACGGGAAATACATATTGTTTACACCGACGATATAACGGTGAGCCGCAAAGAATTCCGTAAAGCTTATGATAAACATAACGGAGGTATCCTTGACGTTGATGATGAAGTTATTGCCGATCTGGGGCATGATATTACGCAGTGCCTGAGGCAAAATAACGTGGAGCATGGTCTGAACGTGGTTCATACCGACGGCCTTGGCACCCTCTGTCTGACCGGGATCGATGGATATAATACCTCCGCGGACAGATTCAGCCATATATGCGCCCGTATTGATGGAAACTATAAGTATAGCTGCCGCCCATACCGAATTAAATCGCAATGCCGAATCGGTAAAATAAGGCAGGCCGTAGAAGATAAACACCGCTTGAAGTACCATGGGAGTACCGCGGAACACTTCAACGTATATGCGAACGATAACGCGGATCAGCTTCAAGAAAAAGCGTTTGAATATATTGTCGTTCTTGCTGTACGGAATAGTATTGAGAATACCGCATACAAGACCGATGATGCATCCGATCAGGGTAGCCACAAGCGCCAAAAGCAAGGTGCTCCAGATGCCTCTGAGATACATGGCATCGTAATTTTCCCAAAGTCGGGCAACGTCCTGACACAGCTCGACGAGCTTGTTCATATCGGATCTCCTTTACTAAAATACGTTAAGTCAACCGACCCAAATGGGCCGGTTGATCGAAAAACATGCTGTATTGGTTAAACTTAGATTTCGGGCTGGATAGCAATAGCCTGATTCATGATGTTGTTGAAATCTTCAACAGTCATCTTGGAGAGAACGGCGTCGATAGCATTTTTGAGTTCGGTATTGCCCTTCTTTACTGCGATACCGATATTTACGTTTTCAGCGCGCTCTTCCTCGGTAGCAAACTGGAAGTCGCCGTCGGTGCCCGAGAAGTCGAGGATAACGAGGTTATCGTCCTTTGCAACTGCAGCCATAGCGGTGGGCATATCGGTGCAGATGAAATCAACCACCTTGGTCTGGAGCTGCATGGTCATAGCGGGAGCATTATCTGCAGGGGGAAGGAGCTCAGCGCCTTCGATCTGGGTAAGGCAGGAGTCATACCAGATGGTACCCGACTGAGAGGTGCAGCGGCCGCCGGCAAGGTCAGCAATAGACTTGGCATTTGCATAGGGGCTGTCCTTGGTGGTAACGCAAACGATGGTAGCGTAGTAGTAGGGGCCTGCCATGTCAACCTCAGCAAGACGGTCGGCTGTCATTGACTGACCGGCAATATTTGCATCCATTGTACCTGCCTGAACTGCGGGAGTAAGAGAGCCCCATTCGCTGGAGACGATCTCAAGCTCCCAGCCGTTCTCTTCGCAGATTTTCTTTGCGATCATAACGTCGTAACCGTTTGCATAAGCACCGGGAACGTTGGAGATCGGAACAGCGCCGTTGGAATCGTTCATCTGAGTCCAGTTATAGGGAGCGTAAGCACATTCCATACCTACGGTGAAAACGAACTTATCGCCGTTATCGTCGTTAGCGGTTGTGCAGGATGTGAGGCATACACAGGAGAATGCCATGATGAGTGCGAGAATCAATGCGAGCTTTTTCATTTTTCTTTCCTTTCAAATCAAAAACGGAACCGCCATGTAAAGCGGTTCCGTTAAAGATGAATAGCAATATCATACTTAAACGTGAACATCATTGATAGCGCTTCACATTACGTGACAGTCCGTGAGGTATTTCCACACAGCCCAGCAGCACACATCAAGGCAATTATTGTGCCACTTCGGCGGTCGCCCCTTTCGCATCTCCGCAATTTGCCTTTTTCGGAGTGCTACTGATGAAAACCGCGCCTCTATTTTATGACGATTCGATTTGATTTTTAAAATAATTTCTGTGTTTTCTACAGATTATCGCCATTATACACCCGTTTTTATGTTTTGTCAAGCAGATAAATGAATTTATTTGCGATTTGAATGAAAAAATATGCAAAGATATTGATTTATTCGTATTTTGGTGCTACAATTGATTCAAATACACTCACAGTGAGGTTTTACTATTATGAGAATACTTTTTCAGGGCGACAGCATTACCGATGCAGGCCGTTTCAGCGATGAAAACGGCATCGGACAAGGTTACGTAAAATATGCAATCGAAAACATCAAAAACGCATATCCGCGAGCAGAATTTGAATTCATCAATCGCGGTATCAGCGGTCACAAGATCCAGGATCTTCTAAACAGATGGGATCATGATGCCATTGATTTACAGCCCGACGTTATCTCCATCCTTATCGGCGTAAACGACACATGGCATCACGCCGAGCAGCGCGACTGGATCCCCAACGATCAGTTTGAAGCGAGCTACCGTGCCTGTCTTGAGGCTCTTAAGGCAAAGACCAAAGCAAAAATAATCATCATGGAGCAGTTTTTGTGCTACACCGATGACAAGGCCTTCTTCCGCGAGGATCTTGATCCCAAGGTACAGATCACCCGCAAGCTTGCCCGTGAATATGCCGATGCATTCATCCCGCTTGACGGAATCTTTGCATCCGAATCGATTACCGCTGCCCCCACCTATTGGGCTGCAGACGGTGTTCACCCCACCGAGGCAGGCGCCAGACTTATCGCGAAGCACTATCTCGAAGCTTTCAAAAAGGTTATTCTTTAATTTAAATCACAAACGGTCGGCCGCTTATCTTTGCGGCCGGTTTTTTTGTGATTTTTTGAACTTTCAGCCATTTTTTTGGCAATAATTTATAGACAAATCAATTTATATGTGTTATAATAAGCTATATATTTATAATAAGGGTATTTTGTTCAAATGAAGCTGCTCACTTTCATACTTGGTTCAATGGGCACCAACTGCTATTTCGTTATCGACGACCAATCAAAGGAATGCATTGTTGTTGACCCGGCCGATGATGCAAACCGCATTTACGAAAAGATAAATTCGCTTAATTTAAAGCTTAAATATATCGTTTTGACTCATGGACATTTCGACCACATGCTCGCTCTTGAAGAGTTGCGCGATCTTACGGGTGCGCCCTTGGCCATTCATCCTTACGACAACGAAATGCTCGGCGACCCGACAAAAACATACATGAAGCAGTTCGGTGCAAGAGATGACGTTATCAGAAAGGCTGAGGTAATGCTTGACGAGGGTGACGTTATCAAACTCGGCAACAGCGAGATCATAATATTGCACACTCCCGGTCACACCGGCGGATCGATATGCCTTATGTTTGACGATATTATCATATCGGGCGACACTCTTTTCAAAGAAGACATCGGACGCTATGATCTATACAGTGGAAACTACCGCGTTCTTCTCAAATCTCTTGAGAGACTTTCAAAGCTTGAGGGCGACTATAAGGTATATCCCGGTCACGGTCCCTCTACCCGACTTTCGCACGAGAGAATGTACAATCTCGCGCTTATAAACTGATTATAATTATTTCACATAAATGAAAGGCAATAACAATGGAAATGGACTACAAGGCTCTGTCAGAGCTGCTTTATCCCAACGTTACGCTCACAGCAGAAGATCTGGAGGAGCGCTATCCTCCCCGCAATCTGCCCGAAGGCGCAAAGGTAACCCGTCTCGCTCCCTCTCCTACCGGTTTTATTCATCTCGGCAACTTCTACGGAGCGCTGACCGACGAAAGACTCGCACATCAGTCGAACGGCGTACTCTTTTTGAGAATTGAAGACACCGACTCCAAGCGCGAAGTCGAGGGCGGCGTTCAGATGATCATCGAGATGCTCGAAAAATACGGCATCAAATTTGACGAAGGCGCAACCATCGACGGTGACAAGGGCGACTACGGCCCCTACCGTCAATCTCATCGCGTTGAGATATATCACGTATATGCGAAGAAGCTTGTCAGCGAAGGCAAGGCCTATCCCTGCTTCTGTACTCCCGAAGAGCTCAGCGCGATCCGCGCAGAGCAGGAGGCAAACAAGCTCACCCCTGGCTACTACGGCAAATGGGCGATCTGGCGTGACGCTTCCATTGAGAAGATCAAAGAGCAGCTTGACGCAGGTAAACCTTTTGTGCTCCGTCTTCGCTCCGATGGTGTTGAAGGTCAGACAATGAAGTTTACTGACCTTGTTAAGGGTACTGTTGACGTAACCCCAAACTTTATCGACCACGTAATTTTGAAATCGGACGGCATTCCGGACTACCATCTCGCACACGCGGTTGACGACCACCTCATGCGTACCACTCACGTTGTACGCGACGAAAGCTGGCTGCCCTCCCTTCCCCTTCACATTGAGCTTTTCCGTGCGCTCGGATTCAAGATGCCCAAATACATCCACACCGCGCAGGTGCTCAAATTTGAGGACGGCAAAAAGCGCAAGCTCTCCAAGCGCAAGGATCCCGAGTTTGCAATGTCCTTCTTCTATGGCGACGGTTATCCCGTTGACGTTACAACCGAATACATCCTCACACTTATCAATTCCAACTATGAGGAGTGGCGCGCAGCAAACGTAGAAAAGAGCTACACCGAGTTCCCCTTCACCATAAAGAAGATGTCGCCCTCGGGTTGTGTGTTTGATTATGACAAGTTAAACGATATCAGCCGCACTTTCATCTCGCGTCTTACCACCGACGAGGTATACGATCAGGTTCTTTTGTGGGCGAAAGAGTACGACTCTTCTCTTGCAGAACGTCTTGAGAGCGATGCCAACTATGCAAAGCAGATATTTGCCATCGGACGCGGCGGAAACAAGCCGAGAAAGGATATCGGCAAATGGAGCGAGGTTGAAAGCTACATTTGCCTCTTCTACGACGATTCCTTTGAGTATCTCGACCGCCTTGAGGGCATCGGACGAGGACACATCATTGAAGTTCTTCGCGAATTCAAAAAGACTTTCGATATAAGCGACGATGCCTCTGTCTGGTTTGAAAAGATCAAGGAGATCGCCGGCAAGCTCGGATATTGCACCGAAATGAAGGAATACAAGAAAAATCCCGAGGCATATCCTCTCGGAAATATCGGAACTGTATCCAACTTTATCCGCGTGGCAGTTACAGGCAAATCTGCATCGCCTGATCTTTACACCGTAATGCAGATCATCGGTTATGACAGAGTTATAAAGAGAATCGATGCCGCTGTTGAAATGATGGCAAACGGACAGTTTTAAAAACAATTATTAATATATATTCTGACTAAGGAACGGTACAAAACAATGGAAGAGACCACCTCCAATTTTATTCATGATTTTATCGATGAGGAATTAGCGTCTTCGCCCAGCGAAGAAAACGGCTGGCGCGACCACGTTCACACACGCTTCCCTCCCGAGCCCAACGGATATCTCCACATCGGTTCGGCAAAGGCTATATATATCAACTATATGACCGCAAAAAAATACGGCGGCAAGTTCAACCTTCGCTATGACGATACCAACCCTGCAAAGGAAGACCCCGAATTCGTTAAATCGATATATGAGGATCTTTGCTGGCTTGGTGCAATCCCGGACGGCGGTATATTCTACGGCTCCGATTATTTTGAAAAATGCTATGAATATGCAGTAATTCTTATCAAAAAGGGACTCGCGTTCGTCTGCGACCTCAGCGCTGAGGAGATGAACAGCTACCGCGGAACTCTTACCGAGCCCGGCAAAAACAGCCCCTACCGCGACAGATCCATCGAAGAAAATCTCGATTTGTTTGAGAGAATGAAAAACGGTGAGTTTGCTGACGGAACTCATACCCTTCGCGCAAAGATCGACATGGCATCGCCCAACATCTGCATGCGTGACCCTGCCATCTACCGCATCAAGCATACTCCACACTACCGTCAGGGTACAAAATGGTGCATCTATCCCCTTTATGACTATGCTCATCCGATTCAGGATGCAACCGAGGGTATCACATATTCCCTCTGCTCGCTTGAATTCGAAAATAACCGTCCTCTCTACAACTGGGTTGTCAAGAGCCTCGGTCTTTTCAAGCCCGAACCCCGTCAGATCGAGTTTGCGAGAATGAACGTTACCAACACAGTAATGTCCAAGCGCTATCTGCGCAAGCTTGTATACGACAACTACGTTGACGGCTGGGATGATCCTCGTATGCCTACACTCTGTGCGCTTCGCCGCCGCGGATATACTCCTTCTTCAATTTTTGAGTTTGTCCGCCGCTCTGGTATTGCCAAGGTCAACAGTCTTATTGATATTCGTCTGCTTGAGCATTGCATCCGCGAGGAACTCAACGAATCGGCAGACCGCAGAATCGCTATCATGAAGCCCATTAAGGTGGTTATCACCAACTATCCCGAGGATAAAGAGGAGATCTTTAACCTGCCCAACAATCCGAGCAATCCCGATGCAGGCACACGCGAGGTGTACTTCACACGTGAGATCTATATCGATGCCGACGACTTTGCCGAAGTTCCCCCTCCGAAGTTCCACCGTCTCAAACCCGACGGAGAGGTTCGTCTTATGGGCGGATACATCGTCAAGCTCAACGAGATTGTCAAAAATGATGACGGTTCGATTGCAGAGCTTCGCTGCACTGCTGATCTTGAAACCGGCAACGGGAATCCCGCCGACGGCCGCAAGACCAAGGGCACAATTCACTGGCTGTCTGCAAAGTACGCAAAGGATGCCGATATCA
>JAZSMZ010000040.1:0-10293 GCA_045536155.1 Eubacteriales bacterium | reverse complement strand
GCATCCGTCGGTCAACCTGTCGATCCTGAAGTTCCTCGGCTTCGAGCAGATCTTCAAGAACAGCCTGACCTCTCTGCCCATGGGCGGCGCCAAGGGCGGCTCGGATTTCGACCCCAAGGGCAAGAGCGACGGGGAGGTCATGCGCTTCTGCCAGTCCTTCATGACTGGGCTTTCGAAGCACATCGGTCCCGACACCGACGTTCCCGCAGGCGATATCGGTACCGGCGCACGCGAGATCGGCTATATGTTCGGTCAGTACAAGAGACTTGCCAACGAGTTCACAGGCGTTTTGACCGGTAAAGCACTTACATCGGGCGGCTCGCTCGCTCGTACTCAGGCAACCGGCTACGGTCTTTGCTACTTCGTACGCGAGATGCTCGCTGATGCAAACAAGAGCTTTGAAAATCAGAAGGTAGTTATCTCCGGCTCCGGTAACGTTGCTATCTACGCTGCTGAAAAGGCTTCCACCTTCGGCGCAAAGGTAATTGCAATGTCCGACTCCAACGGCTACATCTACGATCCCAACGGCATTAACCTTGACGTTGTTAAGCAGATCAAGGAAGTTGAGCGCAAGAGAATCAAGGAATACGTCGAAAGAGTTGACGGTGCTGAGTATCATGACGGATGCAGCGGCATCTGGACCATTCCCTGCGACATCGCACTTCCCTGCGCAACCCAGAACGAGATCGACGAGCTCTCTGCGAAGACTCTCGTTGCCAACGGCTGCTACGCAGTAGGCGAAGGTGCAAATATGCCTTCCACTCCCGAAGCAATCGCAACATTCCAGTCGAGCGGCATCCTCTTTGCTCCCGCAAAAGCAGCAAATGCCGGCGGCGTTGCGACATCCGGTCTTGAAATGACTCAGAACTCCATGAGATTGTCCTGGACATTCGAAGAGGTTGACGAAAAGCTGCACGGCATTATGGTCAATATCTATCGCAACGCTTCCAAGGCAGCCGCAGACTACGGCATGCCCGGCAATCTTGTTGCAGGTGCCAACATTGCAGGCTTCCTCAAGGTTGCTGAAGCAATGAAGTGGCAGGGTGTTGCATATTAATCTTGCTTAATTTATCTTTACAAATTCCGATTTGTAATTTCCGAGTATTTCCTCGGTATTGGAGATTATGACAAATGCATCTTTATCACAAGATGCAACGATCTCTTTAAGCTTGAATACTTCTCTTTGAGCAACGGCGCACATCAAAATGTGCCGTTGCTCTTTTGTTTTGTGTCCGCTGCCCGACAAAAGTGTCGAGTTTCGTTTAAGGTCGCAAAAGATCCTCTCGCCTATCTCCTCGTGCTGCTCGCTTATAATATATGCAACGCGGGAGGCGGAAATGCTTTGAGCAGTAAAATCGAGGGCTTTCGCAGTAATATATGTAGCCACAAAAGAATAGATGAGTCCGTCAAAGCTTTTTGTAATAAAGGCCGCAATTACTATTCTGACGTTGTTACAGGCCAGATATTTACATGGTCGGTAAACGCACCCGAAACTACAGTGCCGATTATCGTTCCGATAAGAAAGCGAAATCCGTAGAGCTTGATATTGATTATGACCGGTATTACATTCAGCGCAACCGTCATAGCTCCGACAGGAAGCCCCCAATAGTAATTAAACATCATGGCGATTCCGGTAAATCCTCCCAGCACGATCTTACATGGGAGCAAAAACATATTCAACGCCACCGATATGAGTATCGAACCTATTATTAAATATACTGTATCGCGAAAATACTTTCCGCCATTTTCCTTAAACAATTTTTTCACAGCTTAAACTCCAAAATTATATTACTGAAATTATATCACATTTTTACGAGCTTTGCAAGAATCGCTGTAATATATGCAATGTTTTTTTCATATAATAACAACCGCCAATATATAATTTTTGAAAGGAAAAGCGCGAAATGGATACAAATAAGGGAAAGCTGATCGTTATAACGAGAAGCGCGCGTCAGGCGCTTCCCGTTGAAGGAGTGCTTGTAACCGTAACATCAAACCAAAAGGAATTCAGCGGAGTTGTAGCATCGAAAAAAAGTGACCGAAACGGAGTTACCGAGTACATTGAGCTGCCGACACCGCCAAAATCAAATTCCGATTCACCGAGCGGAGGACAGCCATACTCGCTTTGGAACATTGATGCTGATATTAACGGATACTACCCGGTAAGAAACATCGGTGCACAGATATATGACGGAGTTACAACCGTGCAAACGGTTGAACTTATCCCTCTCGCAAAAGGATTCGGAGATCTGCCGGTGCCGGACGGCGACATCAACTTCAATCAAAGCCAGACTCCCAATTTGTAAGTGAGGTACGCTATGAACGATACTCTTTTACTGCCGTTTGTGCCGCAAAACATAACCGTGCATCTGGGCTCGCCGTCAGATTCAACAGCCGCAAACGTGACCGTTCCCTTTCCCGACTACATCAAAAACGTAGCATCGAGCGAGATCTATCCAAACTGGCCTCAAAGCGCGTTGCGTGCGAATATTCTTGCGCAGATCTCCTTTGCACTTAACAGAGTATACACCGAATACTACCGAAGCCGCGGATACGATTTTGACATAACAAACGACACCTCGGTAGATCAATCGTTTGTGCGCGGCCGCGACTATTTTGATACCGTTTCTGCAATTGCAGACGAGGTATTCAACAGCTATATACGGCGTGTCGGGCAGGTTGAACCCTTATTTGCCCAGTACTGCAACGGCACAACAACAATGTGCGACGGTCTGTCTCAATGGGGCTCTGTTGAGCTTGCAAACAGCGGCAACGATTCGGTCGACATACTTCGTTATTACTACGGCGACGATATTGAGATTGTAAACAATGCGCCGGTGCGCGGAATAACCGATTCATATCCCAACGAACCGATAAGAGCAGGAAGCATAGGAGACGACGTACGCTTCGTTCAGCTTAAATTAAATCGTGTGTCGCTAAATTACCCGTCCATACCCAAAATCAACCCTGTGAGCGGAATATACAGCTTTGAGACGGAAAATGCTGTACGGGAGTTTCAGCGCATCTTTGGTTTGACAGTTGACGGCGTTGTGGGAAAGTCGACTTGGTACAAATTGCAATACATTTATGCTGCAGTAAAGAAGCTGAACGATCTTGCATCGGAAGGGCTTACCTATGCCGACGTATCGAAGCAGTACCCCGATTATCTTGCAGAAGGGGCGAGCGGCGAGGGAGTGCGACTTATACAATACTATCTCGACGTTATATCACAGTACGAGCAAAGTGTTCTTCCGATTGAAATAACGAGCAACTATGACAGCCAGACATCCGAGTCGGTAAGGTCGTTTCAGCAAACGTACGGGCTTGAACAAACGGGGATCATTGACGAAGAAACGTACAATCTTTTGTTTGACGTTTACTCAGGTATTATTGCAAATCAGAATGGGAATGGGTTTACCTCAGCTTCACGTCCCTTTCCCGGCGGGATTATTCCTTTTGGCGAGAGCAGCGAAAACGTAAGATATTTCCAATCTCTGCTCGAACTGATCTCTCAGACGTTCACCCAAATACCGTCGGTAATACCCGACGGCGTGTTTGGCGAAAATACTCTTCGCGCCTTGCAGGCTTTTGAAAATCTCATGGGTCTTCCCGAGCAGGACTATATAAGCATTGAAGACTGGCAGGCGGCAACAGACATCGCCGAAGATATACGTGCAGGACTTATAGTGAACAGCGAGCAGTATCCGGGTTACGTTATTGACAAGGAGAATGCATCATGAATATATACGGAGCAACACCGATAGAAGACATCGTTTTTGGTATTCAGGAGCGTCTGTACTACCTATCGTTATACAACGACAACATTAAAAGGGTCAATCCAGACGGTATATTCTCTTCTTCAACCGAAGAGTCGATCGTGTCTTTTCAGCATTTTTACGGGCTCGATGAAAACGGAAGAGTGGATTTTGATACTTTTACCATGCTTACCGAGGAGTACAGAAAAGAATTAATCAAAAACGGCAAATCAGCGCCTATATTTCCGTTTAACCGACAGCTTTCATATAATTCGGCATCGATAGGTGAATACTTTGATCTCGTTTTGTTTTTGCAGATCATGCTCAATACCATCTCCATCGGTTATGATTTTCCCGCCGTCAATGAGGACGGCATTTACGGTGCTGAGACCGCGTCGGCAATCGCGCGATTTCAGGCAATAAACGGACTAAGATCAAACGGTGTTACCGACATACATACATGGAATGCTTTAAGCAACGCCTATGCAAAGTATCTGTCTTAAGAATAAGCATTTTTCAAATAACGCTTGACAGAAGGCACAAAGTTAATTTATAATATATATGATTCCAAATCATGAAAGGAATGTATATATTTAAATGAACGTTACAGTAGAATCGCTTCAGAAAAAAGAAGCGTTTATATGTGATATGGACGGTGTCATCTACCATGGCAACAAGCTTCTTGATCACGTACCCAATTTTGTTAAATGGCTCACCGACAACAATAAAAAATACCTATTTTTGACCAACAGCAGTGAACGTGCGCCCCGTGAGCTTGCGCAAAAGCTTGCTCGCATGGGTCTTGACGTTAGCGAGGATCATTTCTACACCAGCGCGCTTGCGACTGCATCCTTCCTTGCATCGCAGTGCCCCAACGGAAGCTGCTACGTTATCGGCGAGCCCGGACTTGTAAACGCGCTCTACGATGCAGGATTTTCGATGAACGACTACAATCCCGATTACGTTGTATTCGGTGAAACACGTACTCTTTCATACGAGAAGATCGAGCGTGCAGTAAAGCTTGTTCAGAACGGCGCAAAGCTCATCGGAACAAACTCCGACCTTACCGCTCCCACCGAGCAAGGCATTATTCCCGCCTGCCGCGCACTTATTTCCCCTATCGAGATGGCAACAGGCAAGCAGGCATACTACATTGGAAAGCCCAATCCTCTCATCATGCGCCATGCACTCAAAACTCTCGGCTGTCACCGTGCAGATGCAGCGATCATCGGCGACCGCATGGATACAGACATCATCGCCGGAATAGAGAGCGAGCTTGATACGGTTCTCGTTCTTTCGGGTGTTTCCACCCGCAAGACTGTTGAGGATTTCCCCTACCGTCCTTCCATTATACTTAATGACGTAGGCGACCTCTGCGCCAAGTAATATTTAACTTTTCGTAATAATATAATAATAGCGCGTAGTCCTAAAAGAAGGACAACGCGCTTTATTTTTATTATAACGGAGGTACAATCATGCTTTACGCTGAGCAGACGATATCGTCATCATACCTACCCGAGGGTGAACTTTTCTATTCCAAAGCCAATCGGGAATATCTTTCATGCGAGATAATGCTTCGCCGCGCCATGGAGCAATCGTGTATACTTGAAGCAAATGCAGTGCTTTGTGATAAATCCTTTGATCTTACTGTCGATCTTGGCTGTATGAAGGGATACATACCTCGCGCAGAGGCCGCTTATTCACCCGATGGAAGCACAGTTCGCGACATTGCAGTGATAACGAGAGTCGGACGTCCCGTCTGCTTTAAAATAACAGGATTTGAACAACGCGACGGCGAACTATGCGCCATTCTTTCCCGTAAAGAGGCACAAAAGGAATACTGCAAGAACCGCCTTACGACACTCACGCCCGGTGATATTATCGACGCCCGAGTAACTCATCTCGAACAGTTCGGCGCTTTTTGCGATATTGGCTGCGGCGTTATTTCGCTCTTGCCCGTGGATACAATATCCGTATCCCGTATATCTCACCCGCGCGACAGACTGAAAAGCGGCATGAAGATACGGGCGGTTGTAAAAAGTGTTGACAGAGAAAGAGGACGGATCTGCCTTAGCCACCGCGAGCTGCTCGGCACGTGGGAGGAGAATGCAGATCAGTTCAGCGCGTCGCAGACGATCACGGGAATTGTGCGCGGGGTTGAGGACTACGGCATATTTATCGAGCTTGCACCTAATCTGGCCGGTCTTGCGGAGTACCGTGATGACATTTCTGTAGGACAAACGGTTTCGGTCTACATCAAAAGCATCATACCCGACAGAATGAAGATCAAGCTGGCAATTATCGACCTTTGTCCCGCCCCTTCAATGCAAAACAAATTCAACTACTTCATTGAACCGGATGTCACTCACATTGATTATTGGAGATATTCGCCCCCCACCAGCGACAAAATAATCGAAAGCCAATTTACCGAATAAAAAGTGTGCCTTTGAAAGGCACACTCGATCAGTTTAACAACATTATTGAAAAATTGATGATAAAGCAGTATATAAGCCATGCAATATAACCCGCCATGATAATAGATGCACTTGTGCTTATACGAGCGAAATATTTTCTTGTGCCCAGCGAGAGCGCTATCATCATTCCGACATCAAAAAGCGCTATAAAGGTCGCTTGAGCTGCAAAAAAGAGCGGACACCAAAGAAAATTGAAGATCATCATCAGTACGAAAAGCAGTATACCTTTGTATTTTTCTTCCCTTCTGCATACGTGCTTTGCTCCCCAGACAAGTCCGAGCGCAACACCTATCAACAGGTAAATAATTGTCCAAACAAGAGGAAAGACAAAGGATGGCGGCGCATATGACGGCCTATGTATAACCGAGTAATAAAACTTGCGTCCGCCCATCATATAAGTGGACACAGAGCTGATTATACCGCATAAAAGGCAAATCGCCGTGCTTAAAGCAACGTATATCTTATTTGCTGTCCTCCATTCGAAACGGATTTTGTCCAAAATATTGCATCTGATCTTAAACTTTGCCATAAAAAATCACCTCATAACAGAAATATGAGGTGATTTTGATAATTATGTCAGAAGAAGATGCCGTCGTTATAGATAATCTCACCCGTAAAGGGGTCAATATAATATCCCGGACCTGTGTAATCCTCATAGACGTGAGCACTACAAGCACGGTTAAACTGCTTTGTGCCCTCTCCGCCCGAAATACCTGCATACATTCCGACAGGAAGCATGTTCGCGTAATAAGGCTGATCCTCTCCAAGAGCGGGAGAAACGCCTGCCTCGAGCTCGCCGTACCAGACGTACTGCGCATCCTCGATCACAATATTATAGGGGAACTGTCTGTCGGTGATGTGGAGCAGACCGACTTTCTTTATATAATCGGCAGGACAGCCGTCAACTGCTATTCCTCCGGTTACGATATCATAGTCAACAAGAACGTGACAATTACAGGGCTGAGTGGGAACCGTTGTTGTGGTAAAATATCCGACCTCGGCACGATTTCCGCGAGGGTCAGCCTTGCAGGCATCGGTAATAAGCATTCCCGAATCCTTGCAATAGGTTGCCGTTACAACACCGTCTGCATTAACAAAGCTCTTTGTGCCGTATCCGGATTCCTGACCTTCTGCCAAAACCTTCTGGTGGATAATGGTCATAATATCGTCCCACACCTTAACAGCGGGGCTTACAGATGACGAGAACGAAGAAAGGCTCTGCGGATATGCATATCCGAACCATACGCCTCCTACATAATAGGGGGTATATCCCAAGAACCAACGATCGTTATCCTGGGTCGTTGTACCTGTTTTTCCGGCAACATTGACAATACTGTCGCAGGTAATGCCTCTTGCAGCAGTACCGCCGGTCGCTACGTTCTGAAGCATGCGGGTCATAATAGAAGCCGTCTGCTCGCTGATAACGATTTCGGATTCACGTTCGTTATCGATAATAACGTTTCCGTCGCTGTCAAGTATCTGCAAAACTATTCTGGGCTTATTGTAAACGCCCTTATTTGCAAATATCTGATATGCCGCAGTCATTTCTTTAACGGTAACACCGTAGTTCATACCGCCGAGAGCAAGAGCCGATATGTCGCGGTCGGTGAGGGTGGTTCCGTCAACGCGCTGCAAAACGTCGATAAAGCTGTCAATGTGGAGCTTATTCTTGACGTAGTCGAAAGAAGTATCCACACCAAGCATCTGAAGAACCTTTACCGAAATAGTATTATAAGACTGCATGATTGCGGTATTGACCGTAACGCGGCCACGATTCTTCTTATCGTAGTTGTCGGGATATCCGTTCGTGTCGCTGTATCCAACAAACTGACCGTCCTCGTACACCTCTTCGCCAAAATTGACGGGTGTATCGTCGATGGCGGTGCCATAGGTGATAAGACCCTCTTCAAGAGCAGGAGCGTATACCGAGATCGGCTTTATGGACGATCCGGGGGAACGGGTTGTTGCTGTTGCATAGTTAAGAATGTTGTTAGCCTTCTTTTCTCCGCGTCCACCCACTAGCGCCGAAACATCGCCGGTAAGGGGATCGATAATTACCATAGAGCACTCGGGCTGAATGGCAGAATTGTTTACGCGCGGGAAATTGGCATCATTTTCAAAATATTCTTCGAGAATACTCTGGATTTCGGGATCCATCGCAGTGATGATCTTATATCCCTGAGAATAGATGAGCTGAGAAGCGGTAGCTTCGGGGATCTGGAGTTTTTCAACCAAAAGCTGCTTTGCTTCTTCATAAGCGGCATCGGTATACCATGAACGGATTCCGCTTGTATCCTTGATCTGTTCGCCCGTTTCGGGATTGTTTTCACCCTTGTAGTTGATAACTATCGGCTGATTGTAGGCGGCATCGTGCTCTTCCTGACTGATCAGCTTCTGCTCAAGCATTCTGTCAATAACAGTATTGCGGCGTTCAAGATTGTTATCGGGATTTAAAATAGGGTCATATTTTGTAGGCTTATTTGTAATGGATGCGATTGCTGCGCACTCAACAAGGGTTAATTCGCTTACATCTTTTCCAAAATAGGTATATGCCGCTGCCTGCACCCCCTTACATCCGTGAGAGAGAGGAACGGTGTTGAGATACATTTCAAGAATCTCGGACTTATCGTACTTTTCCTCAACCTTAAAGGCTCGCAGCCATTCCTGAATCTTACGCTGAATGGTTCTGCTGTTGTCGCCTGTTATCATCTTAACAAGCTGCTGGGTAATGGTTGAACCGCCTGCAGTGCCGTCGTCAAACGCGTAGTAGAAAATTGCTTTACCCGTTGTAATAAAGTCAACACCGTTATGATCGAAGAAGCGCTTATCCTCAATAGCAATAAATGCATTATAAAGATAAGGCGGCATTTCCTTGTACGGAACACTCATCTGGTAGTCGCTTCCGTAAATCTGCTGGTCTTCAAGCTCAACGGGAGTTCCTATGCGGTTTTCTTTATCCTCCCAATCCATATAATAGATGGTGGAGATAGTGCTTTTTGAAGTCGTAACGTAATCGAAGGCAGATATATCCGCATCGATGTAGTTATTGATATAGTATATTACAGTACATCCGACAACAGCACCCGTGATAAGTCCAACGAGGAGCAATGTCAGAAGTATATTCATTAAATAAGACAAAATGCGCAAAAAAACCTGGCCGACAAGGCCGGTAGCTTTTTTTAACTCCCGACTCCAGTAGGTTTTCTTTTTCTTTTTTTGCGGTGCTCTTTGCACTTTTCTGCTTCCGTTATTCAATGGTACACCTCTTTGAGATAAATGCAGGTAAATAATGCTTTACCTTGATTATAGTCCTTATAGATGAATACAGTGTGAATTCTAAGAAAAAATTAGCATTTATAATATAAATTTTTCTCTCACTTCAGCACTACATTGTCTTCACCCAATATGTTTTTAAGCTCACGAATCACAAACTCGCTCGTATCAGCTCCCAAAAAATCGGCATCAGAGGGCGCTTTATACGGCAAATACTGCTTTTGCGACATATCGTAGAAAAACACCGGTGTTTCGCCTTCGAAAATGCCCAGCAGATTAAGCGCGCGCCTATATTGTGAGCAGTTAAGATTTTCGACTCTTAAATAGAGCTTATTCGATTTTGATGTAATATTTTTAGCGGCAGGCTCTTCCCTCTTTTGAACCGTATCTGTTTTGGGAGCAACACGGACTGCCGTACCTATTTGTGATTTTTGCTCGATCACGGGCGCTTTATACGCGATTTCGTTAAAGGTATCGTTATTCTGCAAGGGATAGACCGCGCTCACCAAAAGCTTGGGATCCTCATCTTCGCGAACCGATACCTCTCCGACAGCACAGATAGCGCAATCGGCTGCAAGCAAATGCACATTAGGCGAGTAAACTTTAGGGAAAACGACGAGCTCGATATCGGAATATCTGTCCTCGAGACGCACAAACGCCATCGCATCACCGTTTTTGGTCTGTTTTACTGTACGTGACGATACGATACCGGAGATCATGACACGCTGTTTGTCCGCTATATCGTTTTCGAGCACCCTGCTTTTCAGCTCGTTTATAGGTATAATCTGCAG
>JAZSMZ010000042.1:0-19840 GCA_045536155.1 Eubacteriales bacterium | reverse complement strand
AAGCTCATAAGTCCGAGCAGGTCGTAGCTGGCCTTGATAAGGCGGTCAAGTCCGCTCTCGGGAATGCCGAGATCGTCCAAAAACTGCTGTTTTTCCTCGCCCTCGAGCTCGGCGATCTCCGATTCAAGCGATGCGCATATCGGCATAACAGCCGAATGCTCGCTCTCGGCGTGCGCACGAAGTGCTTTGAATGCCTCGTTGTTTTCATATTCGCCCGCAACCTCGTCTTCGCTGACATTGGCGGCATAGATAACGGGCATACGCGAGATAAGCTGGATCGTGTCGAGGATCGCGCTCTCCTCCTCGGTCATATCGATGGCGCGTGCCGAAATGCCGTTGTTCATCTCGTCGCGTACGCGCTCCAAAAATGCGATCTCCTCATTGAGCGACTTGTCGCCCTTTGCAAGCTTTTTGTCCTTTTCGATGCGCTTTTCGAGCATCTCAAGATCGGAATATATAAGCTCCATATTAATGATCTCAACGTCACGCATGGGATCAACTCCGCCCTCAACGTGAACTACGTTGGAATCGGAAAAGCAGCGTACGACGTGGATAATGGCATCGACCTCGCGAATGTGCGAAAGGAACTTGTTGCCAAGACCCTCTCCGTTTGCCGCACCCTTAACAAGACCTGCAATGTCGACAAACTCGATTATCGCGGGAGTGTATTTTTCGGGCTTGTACATCTCGGCCAAAACGTCAAGACGGCGGTCGGGAACGGTAACCATGCCCACGTTGGGCTCGATGGTACAAAAAGGATAGTTTGCCGCCTCGGCGCCCGCATTGGTAATTGCATTGAAAAGTGTGCTCTTGCCGACGTTCGGCAATCCGACTATACCTAACTTCATATTTATCTCCTATAATATTCTGATATCACACGTATTTACAACATTTAATTATAATACATAAAAATATTTTTGTCAACGCCCACTTGATATCCGAATTGGATTTTAAATCGTTGACAAACCATTTCGTCTATGATATACTGTGGCTAGATATGGTTTTTTCGCAAATAAAAACAGGAGAAAGCTTGCTTCGCACCGTGAGGCCGCAAAAACGACATGAAAAAAATAATTCTTCTTTTAACCGCTATTTTATTGATTTCCGCCTCTGTTTGCATCACCGCATATGCATCCGGACAAGAGCAGGAAGGAATGTCTTTCAAATACGAGGGATATGCGGCTTCAGCCCCGTTTGACCGTGCCCCGGTAACCTTTGAAGCATGGGTATATTTCCCTGAGAATACCCCCTCGATGACCGGCGTTATTCTCGGCGATTATGCAGGTTCAGCATCGTCGGTCTGCACCAATTTTGAGATCACCGCCGATGGCTCGCCCCGTCTTTATTACATCGACAGCGATGGGGCAGTAACCGACATCGTATTCTCCGATGTGCATATCGCCAAGGGAGAATGGACTCACGTTTCAATTGTCCGCATAAAAGCCGAAAACAAGGTTTTCTGCTATTGCAACGGTAATCTGTCCCAAATTATCAACGCCCAAACTCCCGATGTCGTCGGCACGCTGAATATGGTGATAGGCGGTGACCACCGTCCCAGTAACAGCAAGTGTTTTAAGGGATATATCAAAGAAATATGTGTCTATGCCGACGTCAGAGGACGCTATAAAATAAAGGAAGATATGAACGGTCCCGCTCTTGACGATCCCGATCTGATTGCGGCCTTTGATCTTTCCTCCCATCCCGAAAACAACACCATTGCCGACCTTAGCGGCAACGGATACGATGCCTCGCTTGACGTTTTTTGGCTTGATGAGAAGGAACCCGTCACCGACTACTCATATTCCTTCGCAGTCATAGGCGATACACAGATCCTTTCGGAAATGTATCCCGATAAGGTGGCAAAAATATACGACTGGCTCGTCGACAACGCAGATGAAAAAAAGATCAAGTTTGTTTTGGGGCTCGGTGACATTACAAACTTAAACTCACCTGCAGAATGGGCTCTTACAACGAACAACATTTTTAAGCTCGACGGACTTATCCCCTATTCGGTCGTTCGCGGAAACCATGACGGCGCACCGGAATTCATCCAAGCCTTTGACTACGGCAAATATGCCGATATCCTTGGCGGAAGCTACGGCAACAATATGCTCAACACCTGGCAGGAGCTGATCGTCGGCGACATCAAATACCTTATCATGGCGCTCGATTTCGGCCCGTCGGATGAGGTACTTAATTGGGCGAGCGGCGTTATTGAAGAGCATCCCAATCATAACGTCATCATAACCACACACGCATATTTGTTTCGCGACGGGACCACTCTCGATGCAAACGACGTCTACCCTCCGATCGGTAACGGCGGAGAAAACAATGGCGACCACATATGGGACAAGCTGGTCTCTCAGCATGAAAATATCGTAATGGTGATCTCCGGACACGATCCGCATGACAATATCGTTGTCTCGCAGGATGCGGGTATCCACGGAAATATCGTAACTCAAATGCTCGTCGATCCACAAGGCGTTGACATTGACATGTGCCCCACCGGCATGGTCGCAATGCTCTATTTTTCGGAAGACGGCAGCAAGGTTTCCGTTGAATACTATTCCACCGTCAACGAAAAATTCTTTATGGCGGACAATCAGTTTGAACTCGAAATTGCAGTTGTAAACAGTGCCGATAACGTCGTGGATGGCGCCGATAAAGGCGCAGCAAATGTCACCGTCTTGCCGGTAATTATTTGCGCCGCAGCCGTACCCGTTGTCCTGCTTGCTGTTTTCTTGCTTTTAAAAAAGAAAAAATAATCGTATAAAAAAGGCAGAGCGTGCTCTGTCTTTTTTATACGATTTACATATTGTTCATAAAAGCTTCATATAGCCATCACATTGCCGTGATATAATAAACATGGTTAAAAAAATAACGAAGTTTACATTTTTTTATTAACATACAGGAGGATAAAACAATGGCAACAAAGATCCTTGCAATTGATGACGATATCAATATATGTGACATGTTACGCCTTTTCCTTGAAAACGAGGGATATGAGGTAAAGACCGCAAACGACGGCGCCGAGGGCGTCACCTTCTTTAAAATGTACGAGCCCGACCTTGTTCTGCTCGACATCATGCTCCCCAAAAAGGACGGCTGGCAAGTATGCCGCGAGATCCGCGAGATCTCCTCGAAGCCCATCATCATGATCACCGCAAAGGGTGAGGTTTTCGACAAGGTGCTCGGCCTTGAATTGGGCGCTGACGACTTTATGGTAAAACCCTTCGAAATGAAGGAGCTTTCCGCCCGCATCAAAGCGGTTCTCCGCCGTTACAGCGCACACGATCATCAGAACGACGAAGAGGTTATCAAGTTCGATAACATCGAGATCAGCTTGCTCAAATACGAGCTCAAGCTCAACGGCAAATCTGTTGACATTCCCCCCAAGGAGCTCGAGCTCCTCTACTTCCTTGCCTCCAACTACAACCGCGTATTCTCGCGCGACCAGCTTCTTGACAAGGTTTGGGGCTTTGATTACCTCGGCGACAGCCGCACCGTTGACGTTCACGTCAAGCGTCTGCGCGAAAAGCTTGAGGGCGTGTCCGACAAATGGATACTCAAAACCGTTTGGGGCGTAGGATATAAATTCGAGCTTCTTCAGTAATTTTTTATAAACCGAATCTATCAACCGATGCGGAGAGAGCATTCAGCGCTCTCTCCGCATTTTTAAAGATCACATTGAAATGAAAGGAATGTGGTTTAAAATTGTATAAGAGCGTATTTGCGAAATACATTACCGCGTTCATGCTGATCATCGTAATTGCATTCCTTATCTTGGCGGGCATTATAAGCTCGATGATGCAGAGCCATTCCGACGCATCGACCGAGGATACCCTAAAGCGCTCGGCGCAGAACGTCAAGCTCTATATGGAGCAGGGATTTTCCTCTTCGGGATATGAAAGCTACGATGCATACATCAAGGGCGACAGCATGGGCATTCTGCGCGACATCTCCACCTTGGCGATGTTCACAAACGAGGCGGTCATACTCTATATCGATTCTGACGGCAGTATCCTTTTGTCGAATATTGCCCTTTCCCACCCGTCGGTCAACGCAATAACGATGCAGAACATCATCGAAAGCGGCAACCTGTTCGGCTCGGGATTCCTTGACGGCGTGTTCAACGATCAGTACAGCTACTACGCGCTCCCCATATATAACGGATCAAGATTTGAGGGCGCGATATTTGCCTGCGCGTCGGAGGACAGCATGAATCAGCTCGTGCAGGACATGATGAAAACGCTTATCATCTCCAGCCTTTGGATCATGCTCGCCGCGCTGATCGCGGTATATTTCATCACCGAAAAGATCATCGGTCCCTTAAAGCAGATGAGCCGCGCGGCAAAGAGCTTCGCATCGGGTCATTTTGACGTGCGCGTTCCCGTCATCGGCAACGACGAGGTTGCAGAGCTAGCCGTGGCATTCAACAACATGGCAACGTCGCTTGCCAGCTATGAGGATATGCGCCGCACCTTCCTTGCCAACGTATCCCACGATCTTCGCACCCCGATGTTCAACATCGGCGCAACGATAGACAGTATCCTTGCCGGCGCGATCCCGCCCGAAAAGTACAACTACTATTTCGACATCATCGCCCAAGAGGTGCGCCGTCTGTCCCGACTCGTTTCCTCCCTTCTCGATATCTCCCGTATTCAGGCGGGCGACAGAAAGTTCAACTACGAGCCCTTCGACGTCTGCGAAATGGCACGTCAGATACTCATCTCCTTCGAGCAGAAGATCAACAACAAAAATCTCGACGTTGAATTCGACTGCGAAGAGGACAGAATGTACGTCAACGCCGACCACGATGCGATATATCAGATACTGTTCAACCTCTGCGACAACGCGGTAAAATTCGCGCGCGAGGGTGGCAAATACAAGATATCGCTTCTCACCAAGGACAGAAAGGTTCACGTTTCGGTGTACAACGAGGGCGAGGGTATTTCGAGTGAGGATATGCCCTACGTATTCGATCGTTTTTACAAGGCCGACAAGAGCCGCGGGCTTGACAAAACGGGCTCCGGCCTCGGACTTTATATTTCGAAAACGATCATAAACGCTCATAACGAGCGGATATGGTGTAAATCGGAGCAGGGTAAATATTGCTCATTCACCTTCACTCTCCAGCCCACAAGCGAGCAGGCCTATAAGGCAGCACAGGAGGCAAAGCATGCCGCCGCAAAAGCGGCCGCCGAGGGCATGAAGAACGACAGCGGCAAATAATAAGCGCAAAAAAGGTCTTCGAAAGGGGTGCCTGCCATAGAGCAGGTTTTACCTACCGCAACCTTGTAGGGCGGTGGCTTGCTGCCGCCGAAAACAAACGATATATGCAAAGAAAACGGCGGGAGATAAACCCCCGCCCTACAACAAAAGGAGTACGGACAATTTGTTCGTACTCCTTTTCAAACGCCTTGCCCTGCAAGGTATAGTGTGTTACACCTTTTAGATGAACTGTCGGGCGACAATGAGCCTCCCTTTACACAAGGGAGCCTTTCTTTTTGTTCATCTATAACTTGTCAATTTCCCTGACAAGCACTGCTTTTGTGGACACAAAAGCCCTTTGCTACATTTGGTTGATTGTTGTGCGTTTTATTCTCCAAAGCAGAGAAATGATAGAATATCGCTCCATTGCCTCCACTGTTGGTTTCGTATATAATATAGTCACAAGCTCCGGAACTTGAATTTTTTCGAGAGGTGAAAAATATGTACGAATGTAAGATTGCAGAAAAATTGGTAGAGCTCCGCACTTCAAAGGGAGTAACACAAGAAGATGTGGCACAAAGCCTATCTGTTTCAAATAAAACAGTTTCCAAATGGGAGAATGGTACCTCGACACCCGATCTCCCTATGGTTATAGGACTCGCAAAATATTATGGCGTCACTACTGACACGCTTCTCGGACTTTCCGAGGATAAAAAGCAAAGCACGACGGAAGAAATTCGCTCTTTGTTTGAAGGACTTGATCGCCGCGAATCTGTGCTAAAAGCATTTGAAGCGGTAAAAGCACTTATTCCGGCTATGTATGGAACAGTTTCTAAATATAATGATGATGTTTATGATAGAGAGAATGTTTTTCCGTCTGAGATATCGCATTTTTACCGTTCTAACATATCGCTTCATGAGTTTTTTGAGTTCGTAGCAAGCTCCGAAAATGTAAACGTGGCGGTAATGATGCTCCGCAACAAAGCTGATTTTGCATGGATGAACGATTCGAATAAGCAAAAAGAAATCGTTAAAATCTTCAAGTTCTTGTCGAGTGAAGATGCTTTGTCCGTTCTTTATTATGTTCATTCCACCGCTTGCTCGGAAAGCTTCACGGCAGACTATATTACCATGTAGGCGTCCATTTCGGGGAACTTTTCGTTTACGTTGTAAGCACGGGTGATATTTTCGATGTTGAGCGCATAGTTGGTCTGGTCGATGTCAAGAGGATGAATGAGAGTGGACCACTTGCGGTGATGGGTAAGGGTTTTGGTCTCCCAGTTGTTGTCGTAATTGCGCTGTGCGGTGTCGATGGTGTCGCGATCGGCGTCAACGCGGCCGCCGGTGGTGATATTGGAGATTTGAACCGCTTTGCCGCCCGACCAGCGGAAGCGACCGTTGTTTTTGGATGCGTAGAGCGCCTTGAAATAGAGATTTTCATCCCAGAGAGTCACAAGCGACTGCGCGTAGGAATCTGCGTAGTTGAGATTTTCTGCCATTGTTTAACTAATCCTTTCAAAATATGTTTTTTGGCACGTCTGACACGTTTTTGCACTCTCGGTAAAGCTCAAAACGATCCGGTATGCCCGTAACATAGCTCCGAGATGCAAAAAAGACAGACCCGGACGTGCTTTTTGGGATGTATCAGATATGTTTTTTAGTCAAGTCCCCACTTTCGGCGAAACTCTTCACGGGTCATTACCTCCGCTCTTACCTCTTCAAGATCGCGCACTCTCTCGTCGGACGCATCCTTGATGATGCTGTAGTTGAAGCGGCATACGATCTCGCATTCGCCCCCGTCGGCAAGCTCATATTGAGCTGCAACGGTAAGACTTGCGCGGCAAAGACGGCTCATGGCGCAGGAAAGCTGCTTTTGAATATCGCAGACGGTCGAATATAAACGCTGCTTTGAGTCTTTGATTTCGGTTGCGGTGCGGACGGTGTAATTCATTGAGGATATCGTACCGCGGGAAAGCCCGCATATATCCTCGATTCTTGCCAAAATCACGTCAAGACCGTTTATAAGCGACTTGTCGCGAAGCGCGGGCGAAAACGTCTTCATTGCCGAGTCGGCGTAAGAGGAATCGAGCAGATTCGGGCGGAACAGTCTCTCCTTGCCGACGGGCATAACGAGTCCGCTCTTTGAGCGGCGGAAGATATCCTCGCTCGCATCGATCGCAAGCTCGCCTCCCTCAAATTCCCACAAAAGGCGTCCGAACTGCCTGTCGGCCTCGCGAATAAGGCCGGCGGCACGGGCGTAAACGGACGATCCCATAGGCGAGCGAAGATCGCACATGGGCGCCTGGGGCATGGTAAAGAGGGCAACGGGAAGGGCTTTCGCATCGGAAATGACCGTCTTTTCGGGCAGATCTGCCCATTTGGGCACAGCCGCAAGCTCAACGGCATCGCCCGAATATACGCTCTCGTAATAGGGGATAACCGTTGGAGCGAAGGGAGTGCATCGCGCGCTGTTGGTGATAACACATCCGTCGTCGGTCATCTCAAATCGCTCGGTTCGAATGTAGCTTTTGCCGCCGTGTACCGTGCGGTGGAAAACGGATACGGCCAAAAGCTCGCCGTCGGGCGAAAAGGAGAGCGGATAAAAGCTTTCGGCTCCCACGCATTCGATGCTGACCTTGCCGTTTGATGCACGCGGAATGAAGAGCACGCTTCCGAGTGCGCACGCAAGCTCGACGTCGCGGCGCAAAAAGGGAGTTAATGTGTCAAGCGCATTTTGGACGGTCGATGCTGCATCGCCTCGAGCGATGATCTCGCTTTCGATGGTCGATATTCTCGCAAGCTCGCTTGCAATGGTGGAGGGCAGATTAAGACTTGCATATCCGTCGCGCGTCCAGGGTGCTTGGGATCGGTACATGTCAAGCCAGAGAGCTACCGATCGGGCGTAGCTCTCGTCAATCGCGCAGAACCTTTCGCCGACAGACTCCTTTCGGTCTTTGAATAAGGGAAATAAGGGCATTTTTTGATACATCCTTTCTTTGTACTTGAAAAGCGCTCGGCGCCTTTCTGATAAAAATTGTATACCAAAACGTCTTTTATTTCCTCACGGATTTATGGCAAAAAAAAAGCCGAAAGGAAGCGTTTTACGCTCCCTTTCGGGCAACAGACGATATGTGTCGGGATTATGAATGATTTCATGTGGAAGTAATACAAAAAAAGGCGAGGTCATTTCTGCTTGTTGTTTTGCACATAAGCCCTCTCCGTTACGCTACCGCGTGCCACCTCTCCCCGAGGGAGAGGCAATTAAAGGCTCTCCCTTCGGGAGAGCTCCGCCGAAGGCGGTGAGCGGGTATTGCGCGCGACAAGCAAAATAAAATCAGAAAAATCGCAGATTTTCTACCTGTTTACAACTTCACAAAAAAGGCCCTGCATCACAGCAAGGTCTTTTTCAAATATTCGTTTGCTAATTCAAGTATCTTCCTGTCGTTGTCAAAGGTAACGCGCTCTATTGCATCGTCATACGAAAGCCAGAGCGCACGTCTGATCTCCGTCTGCTGACATACCGTTTCGCGTGACTTTGCATAAGCAGCAAAGTACACCACCTCTTTTTCGCAGCCCACGTATGGCGAATACACTACCGACTGACGAAAAGCGGTGTCGAGCAAAACGTCGAGATCGGTCTCCTCTTTTATCTCGCGCAGAGCAGTCTCACTCTCACTCTCACCACTCTCCACGTGACCCTTGGGAAAGCTGTAATGCCCTCCGAGCATCTGCACAAGCAAATATTTTATCTCGCCGCCATCCACCGTATATACAACGGCGCCGCAGCTCTTTTCCTTTATCATACTTATACCTCACGCATCCGCTTTTTCAGACAGTCTTTTTTCGTTATGGTCACAAAACGACGCGAGCGGACAAAAATCGCATTTCGGTGCGCGCGCAGTGCAGCACTCGCGTCCGAAAAGGACAAGCCGATGGCAAAAATCCGACTGCTTTTCGGGCGGGATAATTTTAACGAGCACCCGTTCCACCTTGAGCGGATTTTTCTCGCCCTCGTCGGTGTATCCGAGTCTGCCCGAAAGGCGGATGCAATGTGTGTCGCAAACGACGGCAGGCTTGTGAAAAATGTCACCTAAAATGAGGTTGCCTATCTTTCTTCCCACGCCGGGCAGCATAAGCAGCTCGTCCATCGTGTCGGGCACGACGGCGCCAAAATCACGGCAGAGTATCTTCGACGCGGCACGCAGATTTTTAGCCTTTGTATGATAAAGTCCGCACGATTTGATGTATGTTTCAATTTCCTCAACTTCTGCCTCTGCCATGTCATGTGCCGTCGGGAAGCGCTCAAAAAGCGGCCCCGACGCAATGTTGACGCGCGCATCGGTGCATTGTGCCGATAGCATCGCCATAATGAGCAGCTTCCACGGGTCACCCTCGTATCGAAGCGCACATTCGGCAGCCGGATACTGTTCTTCAAGCCTTGCAATAATTTTGTCTGATCGTTGTTTATCCATATCATTGTACCAATTCTGTTGTTTTTGTTTCCTCAATTATACCGACAGCACAAATTTCAAGCTCAAAGCCGTCGGTACTGATAAGAGCCGCGCGGCCTTCGCGCATATCGTAGCTGACTGTTGCCTCAAGCTCTTCGCTGACAAACAGTCCCTCATAGCTGATGCCGCCATTCGACGTTTCAAGCTTTTTGTAATCGGCCCGATCAAGGGTCAAAAGGTCATAAATCTTCAAAAGATGCCCCTCATTTTCGGCGGGCAGGGGGTATCTGATGTCCGAAAGCATAATTGCCGCCTCTCCTTCGGCAACTGCAAAGGTGAGACCCGAAAGGCTCTCGGGATGGCGGTATGTAATGAGCAATTCACCGTCATCACCGTGTCTGATGTCGATCTCGGCATCAAAATCGCCGGCATAATATACGCATGAAAGATCAGCGCTCTGATGAGCCAGCAGCTCGTCCTGCGTCACCTTGCCGACGTTGCACGAGCAGAGAAGGATGGGTAAAATCAATAATAAAATAAGCTTTTTCATATCGGCATTTTATGCACCGAAAAAGCGGAATATGCCTTCTTTAATAAAATTATAATCGAATAATATTAACAAATAAAAAGCGTACGATTATTAATATGTAAAAATACTCACACGGTAAGATCAGCAAATTTGTAGGGCACGACCTGTAAAAGTCCGTCGGGCGAGGTCTCGATCTGACATCCGATGCGCCCTGCCGAGAAAAAGATGGTATCGAATTCTTTTGCGGACTCGTGCAAAAAGGTGGGGAATTGCTTTTTCATGCCGATGGGCGAGCATCCGCCGTGAACATATCCTGTCAAAGGCAAAAGGTTCTTTTGCAGCAGCATCGATATCGATTTTTCACCTGCCGCGCGAGCCGCTTTTTTTAAATCGAGCTCAGTGTTTGAAGGGATAACAAAAACATAATGAGCTCCCGATTTGCCCTCGGTTACAAGCGTTTTGAACACACGCCCCTCTTCCTTGTTGAGCTTGTGAGCGAGCTCAGTCGCACTCATCGGCTCGTCAGAGCCAAGCGAGTGTGCTGTGTACGGTACTTTTTTTGCGTCAAGCCGACGCATAGCGTTTGTTTTCTGTTCCATGTGTGTTTTCCTTATGTTTTGGTGATGATATTGGTTAAAGTTGAATAACAGGAAGAAAAATCAAAGATTTTTCTTCCTATTCCCTCTCAGTCAGCTTCGCTCGGCCTTTGTAGGCGGCGTCTTGATGCCCCGCGCCAGCGGTGCCCCCTGTAAGGGGTTGCAATTTTATTCTCTTTATGCTATAATATTGGCGAAATATTATCAAGGGACGGTACAGTCATGTCATATATCACTCTTCCTTATGCGAAAAGCGCCGTTGATGCCTGCATCAATGAAAATAATCTTATGGGCACGCTCATGCCCAACGTAATTGAAAGAGAGCTTGTCGGAGTTGACGAGGTAAAAAGATCGCTTGCCAATCCGATCTCATCGAAAAAGCTTTCCGAAATTGCACGCGGACGCAAAAACGTCGTCATCGTAACGAGCGACTGCACGCGCCCCTGCCCTTCATATAAAATTATCCCCTCGCTTCTCGACGAGCTTCACGAGGCTGGAGTTGACAACAGCGAGATCACCGTTGTATTCGGACTCGGCAGCCACCGTGCGCAGACCGAAGCCGAGATGCGCGCGCTCGTGGGCGACTACGTTTACGACAGCGTAAAATGCATCGATGCCGACACTAAAAACGACTGTGTCGATATGGGAACGACCTCGCGCGGCACGCCCGTCGAGATCTTCGGAGTTGTCGCACGCGCCGATCTGAGAATCCTCGTCGGCAATATCGAATATCACTATTTTGCAGGATATAGCGGCGGATACAAGGCGATAATGCCCGGCGTTTCCACCCGCGCGGCTATCCAGTCCAACCACCGCTTCATGGTAGAGCCCGAATCGGCCGCAGGCCGCCTTGACGGCAACCCCGTCCGCGAGGACATCGAGGAATCGGGTCGCCTCTGCCCGAGCGAATTTATATGCAACGTCGTGCTCGACGAGCACAAGGAGATCATCAAATGCGTATCGGGACACGTCGTTGACGCGCACCGCGAGGGCTGCAAATTCCTTGACAGTCTGTACGCCGTAAAAATGGAGAAAAAAACCGATATCGTTATCGCGTCGGCAGGCGGATTCCCCAAGGACCGCAATATGTACCAGGCTCAAAAGGCGCTTGACAATGCCGCACACGCCGTACGCGACGGAGGCATTATCATCTGGATCGCCGAATGCAGCGAGGGTCTTGGCGAAAAGCATTTCGAGGATTGGATGACCGGTCACGAAAAGGCATCCGACATGATCGAGCACATCAAGCGCGACTTCGTGCTCGGCGGTCACAAGGCCGCCGCCATCGCAATGGTGCTTGAGCGTGCACGCATCATGCTCGTATCGGGGCTCGACGCCGATTTCGTCCGCTCCCTCTTTTTGGAGCCGCAGGAGTCGCTCGGCAGCGCACTGACCGAAGCCTTCGATGCCCTTGGACAGGATGCATCTGTATTGCTGATGCCCTATGCAGGCTCGACTCTGCCCACGTTTGATCATTAATTTTAATCTTCGGAGACGGTCATGAGTGAAAAACCAAAAGTGCCGATAAACTGCTTTTTTCAGGGCTGTTACAACCCTGCCTATGAGGAAGAGATCAAAAAGGGCAAGGACAAGTGCTTTAAATACAACCAGCTCTCGCCCAACGACCGTCATGAGCAGCAAAAGATACTTCGTGACCTTCTCGGATCGATGGGCAAGGAGTGCATCATAACGCCTCCGTTCTGGTGCGATTACGGCTACAATATCACCGTCGGCGATTACTTTTATTCAAATCATAACATGATCATAACCGACGGCGCATCGGTATGCTTCGGGGATCACGTTTTCGTTGCCCCGAACTGCTGCTTTACCACCGCCGAGCATGCAATTGATCCCGAAATGCGGCGCGCCGGAATCGAGATCGCAAAGCCGATCAAGATCGGAAACAACGTCTGGATCGGTGCGGGAACGACCGTTCTTGCAGGCGTTGAGATAGGGGACAACACCGTTATCGGCGCAGGAAGCGTCGTAACAAGATCAATACCATCAAACGTCGTCGCCGTGGGCGTTCCCTGTCGGGTAGTACGCGAGATCGACGAAAGCGACAAGACACGGTATCCCATGTACAAACAAAACTGATAAAACTCGGTTGCTTCTGATGAAGCAACCGTCTTTTTATATAAGCTTGAGTAAGGTAAGTCTGCGGCGAGCGTATGGAGCAAACTCGAGCGATTTTTGAGCAAAATCGTCGCTGTCGGGCAGTCCGAGCTCCGAAAGAGTGGTCTTCGCGCCAACCGACTTAAGATAATCGCGGATAAAGTTCACGCTCGGCAAGGTTTCGATCAGCTCACGGATCTTTGATTCCGCTTCGGGCGATAGCTCCCCATCAACCCCGTCAAGCGGATATGGCGTGTTTTCTTCGATAATGCCCTCGGTTATCCCGCCGTATACAGGAGAAAGATATTCGGCGCATACATTATCGCGCTTGGGTATAAAGCGAATGCCGCTTTCAAGGAGCGACTTGTATTTTTCAAGCACAAGCAAGGTCGACACACCCACCTGCTCGCCGTGGAGCGCGTCGGTGGGACTGTTCATGCAATGCATCTCCCACAGATGGGAAAGATGATGCTCGCTTCCCGATGCGGGACGTGACGAGCCGTAATACTGTATCGAAAGTCCCGACAAAACGAGGCATCGAAGCACCTTTTCGGTGTACCCTTCATCGCTCGGCGACATTTTCATAACGGTGTCGAGCGCCTCTTCAACAAGGGCGCAGATCTCGCTGTCCATTTTATCAACGCCGAGTATATCGGCGACCTTCCAATCGAGGATAGATATGTATTTTCCCACGATATCACCCACTCCCGATGCAGTAAGACGGGCAGGAGATGTGCAAAAAACGTCGGGATCTGCAAAAAGCGCGATGGGCGGAGTGGATGGATAGGACACCTTCCGTCCGTCGATGGTCATGGCGGCGATCGCCGACACAAATCCGTCCATCGAGGGTGCGGTGGGGTAGGATATAAAGGGGATGCCCATATCGTGGGCGGCATAGCGGGTAAGATCGTGCACGCTTCCCGAGCCGCAGGCTATGAGATAGGACGGGCGGTATCCGAATGCGCTTTCGCAATCGTTAGCGGCATCGGCTATCTCCGATGCGTCGACGTCGGTCGCGTGCACTCCGTCGCCGTAGACCACTCGCATTACAGGTGGCAGATTGTAGCAAAAGCGCTCGGTGTTTTCGTCGCATACGGTGATGCCGCAATCAGCCTTGTCGCCGAAGCGCTCACGCAAAAATTCGTAAAGGCGCTCAGAAGCGCCATCGCCTATATATATCGGATCGGTGTACGGTTTTTTCATGATGTTACCTTGTCTTTCGTCGTTGTATGTGAAAATATGTATCTGACTTGGATGCCGTATTGTAGGGGAGGGGTCTCCCCTCCCGATTTTCCCCTTGTTATCCTCATCTTGATATATCGGAAAAATCATTATAACATACACCAAAATTATACCACATTATCCCCAAAAAGAACAATACCTTTCGAAAAATTATCCTCAAAAATCTTCGTTTGAGTCGCACTATATCATCAGATAGCAACAACAGTGCAAAAAACCGCTTAAAAATTGTGTTTTTAATGTAAAATTTCACATTTCGCTATTGATAAAAAGGATACATTGTGTTAGAATATAGGGTAGATCATAATTCCCATATTTATATATTGAGGTGAATATAATGTACAACAAAAAGACTATTGAAGATATCGAAGTCAAGGGCAAAAGAGTTTTAGCCCGCTGCGATTTTAACGTTCCGCTGTCTGACGGCGTTATCACCGACGACAAGAGAATCGTTGAAGCTCTTCCCACCATCAAATATCTCGCTTCTCACGGTGCAAAGGTTATCCTCTGCTCGCATTTCGGCAGACCGAAGGGACAGTTCAATGACAAATACTCGCTCGCTCCCGTAGCTGCTCGTCTTTCCGAGCTTCTCGGCAAAAAGGTTGAGCTTGCATCCGACGTTATCGGCGAAGATGCAAAGGCAAAAGCTGCCGCCCTTAACGATGGCGATGTTATGCTTATCGAAAACGTTCGCTTCCACAAGGAAGAGGAAGCATACGATCCTGCATTTGCAAAAGAGCTCGCTTCCCTTGCAGACATTTTCGTAAATGATGCATTCGGAACCGCTCACCGCGCACATGCATCCACCGCAGGTGTCGCTGATTACCTTCCCGCAGTTTGCGGTTACCTCATCCAGAAGGAAATCTCCATCATGGGCGGCGCGCTCAGCGATCCCAAGCGCCCCTTCGTTGCTATCCTCGGCGGCGCTAAGGTTTCCGACAAGATCGGCGTTATCACCAACCTTTTAAACAAGGTTGATACCCTCATCATCGGCGGCGGTATGGCATACACCTTCTTCCGCGCACAGGGATACACCATCGGTGATTCTCTCTGCGAAGAAGATAAGATCGATCTTGCTGCAGGCATTCTCGCATCCGCAAAGGAAAAGGGCGTTAAGCTTCTTTTGCCCATAGATAACCGCTGCGGCGACAAGTACGATCCCGACTGCAACTATCAGCTCGTTGATTCGGATACTATCCCCTCCGGATACATGGGTCTTGACATCGGTCCGAGAACCGAAGAACTCTTCGCCAACGCACTCAAGGGTGCAGGCACCGTTGTATGGAACGGCCCGATGGGCGTTTCCGAATGGGAAAAATTCGCATCCGGTACCCGCTCTGTCGCCAAGGCAGTTGCCGAAAGCGGCGCAGTATCCATCATCGGCGGCGGCGACTCCGCTGCAGCTGTTGAACAGCTCGGTTATGCCGAAAAGATGACTCACATCTCCACCGGAGGCGGCGCATCCCTCGAGTTCCTCGAAGGAAAGACTCTGCCCGGTATCGCTTGCCTGCTCGACAAATAATTTTGCAAATATAAAGGGCAGAGAGTTTTTAAGTTCTCTGCCCTTTTTACTGTTGATAAATATTAAAATACACTTAAAAGGATACAAATCAAAATGAACAAAGCAACAAGAAAGGCCGTTATCGCCGGCAACTGGAAAATGAACAAGACTGCATCCGAAGCAAAAGAGCTCATCACCGCGCTCATTCCCCTCGTTGAGGGCAAAAACGGATGCGATATCGTTATCTGCACTCCCTACACCTCCCTCATAACAGCCATTGAGCTGACAAAAGGCACAAACATCAAGGTTGGTGCCGAAAACGTACATTTCGCAAAGTCGGGTGCATACACCGGCGAGATCTCGGCAGATATGCTTACCGAGCTTGGCGTTGAATATGTCATCATCGGCCACAGCGAACGCCGTCAGTATTTCGGCGAGACCGACGAAACCGTCAATCTCCGCACCAAGGCCGCACTTGATGCAGGCCTCAAGGTCATCCTCTGCCTCGGCGAGGTTCTCTCCGAGCGTCAGAACGGCATTACAGAGGAGATCGTTTCCATGCAGACCAAGCTCGCTCTCAAGGATATCACCGAAGAGCAGCTCAAGAACATCATCATCGCATACGAGCCCGTATGGGCGATCGGCACCGGCCTTACCGCAACTCCCGATCAGGCAGAAGAGGTTTGCGCTCACATCCGTGCCGTTGTTGCAAAGCTGTACAACGAAAAGGCCGCTGAAGCTCTGACTATCCAGTACGGCGGATCGATGAACGCCGCAAATGCAGCTGATCTTCTCTCTAAGACCAACGTAGACGGCGGTCTTATCGGCGGCGCTTCTCTTAAGCCCAACGATTTTGCAACTATTATTGAGGCCGCCCAGTAAGGACTTTTTCTTTACAATGGGTGGATAGCTCAGTAAAATCTATGACAACCGGGATCTTTCATGTTCCGGTTGTCATTTGTACATTATTTCAAGTGAGGTGCGTTCAGTGAAAAGAAAACTGATTTTTGCCGCAGCGGCAATAGTTTTGCTGCTGTCCCTATCTCTTTGCATTTTTGCAAACGGAGAAAACGCCAACGCAAATCTTTCCGAAATAAAATCGGTAACGCTGATACGTGAAAAGGATTCTTATCGCCTCGATGTTGCAGCCACGGTATCGCCTGCGCATCTTACGGTTATAGAGAACTCAAACGACTCAAACATTTACCTTTTTGAGCTGTACTCTCACCATAAGACCACCCACTTAAACGAGCTTATCCCCGTCACGTCGGCAAAGGTTGGCGAAAATGTAACTTTGACATTCACCTTTGACCCCGATTCACAATCGATTTTTGCGCGTTATCTGCTCGCCTACAAGACATCGGAAAGCAATTACGCCATCATTTCAAATGTACGGTATATCGACAATATCGATCTGCTGGCTAAAAACACATCAGCCTATCCCGAGACGTTTTCCAAAAAGGGACTTACGGTTCAGATGATAAGCGATGCCCAGCAGCTCGGCGTTGCACATACCGTTATTAACGTACCGATAAACGACTACATTCTCACCTCAAAATCGAGCAATTCGCTCCAGTATACCTACGCAGGCAACACATATTACATCGACCGCGATAAGCTCGGATACCTCGACTATCGCATCAAAAACCTCACTCAATCGGGAGTCCACTGCTATATTAATTTTATATTAAGCGCACCCGCGGCCACCATGTCCGACGGACTTGACTGCCTTTACTACACCACCGATTCGTCAAGCGGCGCATCGCTCTACGCTATCGATGCCACAAACCGCGACAGCGCACTTTATTTGGAATCGTTTGCAACATTTATCGCCAAGCGATACACCGATCCGAGCGCAAAATATGGCTTTGCAGGCAGCTTCATCGTCGGATACCAGATAAACAGCAACCGCTCCTACAACTACATGGGCGAGATGGACGTCGAGCAGTACGTCGACAACTACATCGCCGCATTCCGCATCTTCGATACCGCGCTCCGCTCGGCGTATTCGTCGGGACGCACCTATATATCGCTTGCGGGCAATTTCAATACCGTAGCGCTTGATACATCCGCCACCATTTTCAGCGAAAAGCTTGACTACACCTCCCGCAATATCCTCGACGAGTTTGCAAAGAGATTGGCGAAAAACGGCGATCTGCCCTGGAGGGTGATGATAAACCTCCGTCCCTCCGACGTTATCTCCACCGATTTCAGAGCCGATACTTTCGCAACCGACACCTTTGATACCCAGTATCTGTCGGTCAAAAACGTCAACGTGCTCTGTGATTATCTCGGCAGCTCTCACCTGCTCTATAACGGCGAAAAAAGAGCAATAACCGTCAGCTTCGGCATAAATTCGGCCGATGAAAGCGCATCGATGCAGATGCAGGCGGCCATGTACGCCCTTGCCTACTATAAGCTCGAATTTATAAACGACATCGAAGCGTCCATCTACTACCGCCACGTGGATAACTCGGGCGAAAACGGACACTACGGACTTTGGACCGAGTCGGAAGCAACACTCCGCTATCCCGCCACAAAAAAGCCGATATACGAGCTTTTTGAAAAGATCGACACAGACAATTCGCTCAAAGCAAGCGAATTCGCGCTTGAGCTTCTGGGAATTGAAAAATGGGAAGACGCTGTCCCCCACTTTAACAGCTCCGCGCTGCAAAAGAGAAAGGCCGTCCGCAATGCGGGTAAAATGGGCGACGAGCTGAAGGGATTTAAAAACGGCACAGTTATCGTCGATTTTTCTCAAAATTCGCTGAGCGGATTTGAGCCTAACGACAATATCGAATATTTCGAATTCCGCAACAACGGCGACTACGGTCAGATGCTGTATATCAAGGGTCACTACACCTACGACAGCGAATACATGGGAATTTCGGTCGTCTTCGACGAGCCGATGAGCGTTAAAAACAGCTCGAAGATCTCGTTTTCCGCTCAGATCCAGACTCCCAATCCCAACGTGCTCGGCGACGTCATGCTCCGTCTGTTCAGATATGCCGAAAACGGCAAGCCTATGACCGTTTACGAGGGAAGCGTTTCGGGCATCACGCCCTATCAGCTCACCGAGATCGGCTTTGATATTTCCGCATTCGTCAAAGCAAGCGATTCGGTCGACGGCATAAAGATCTGGTTCAGACCGACGTCCGGCACCGCCGAAGAGGGCGAATACGCGATGTATCTTAAGGACATCACGATGTACCCCCCGAGCAACTACTTTTTGACTATACTCGGCTGGCTCTTGTTTATCGTACTCTTTTTAGCCGCTCTTCTCGCTCTTTATATTGTAATCATTACGATAGTAAAGAAGATCCGCCGCAAGAGACGCCGCCAGCTCAACGCTCAACAGCGTCGACGCAATGCAGGCATGCCCAATTATGAAACCTCGCTCGACGTAAAGATGGGTCGCCGACACCGCAATATGCCCGGCACAACGCCGAGAAACGATCAGTAAAATTCAACGGACAGAGAGGGAGAAATTGAGATTCCCGAATCTGCAAACCCAACTAAATTAAAAAGCACTTATGTTTTCTCTGTTGTTCATAGCGGAGAATTGGTGGGTACAAAAATATCGGCAGAGAACTTGCTTTTCTGCCGATTTGTGTTATAATGGAAGCGATAAAACATTGGAGGAGTAACTATGTCGCTTGATTACAACGAAAAGAATATTACTCTTGCAAAAAATCTTCGTAAAAATGCAACACCGCAGGAAAATCATTTGTGGTACGATTTTCTATCAAAATATGAAATTAGATTTCAAAGGCAAAAAACCATAGACAATTTTATTGCGGATTTTTACTGTCACAAGGCCAAACTAATCATAGAAATTGATGGGTCACAGCATTATACCGAAGAAGGCAGGCAAAAGGATGAATTCCGCACGGAAATACTTGAAGGGTATGATCTGAAGGTCATACGGTTTACAAACCGTCAAATCAACACAAACTTTTTGGGTGTCTGCGAGTATATAGATTCCACCGTGAAAGCCTCCCTCCGAGAGGGAGGGGGACCGCAGCGGGGTTCCCCGAAACGAATGAAGTGAGTTTTGGGGGTTCTCGCGATAGCGGTGGAAGGAGCCTGCGCGACTTTGAGTTTGAATTAACTTTATTGTAACGCGCTCTCCCTCAGTCGCCTACGGCGCCAGCTCCCTCCCGGAGGGAGCCTATGAATGCGCCTGTGTATCTTAAGG
>JAZSMZ010000046.1:0-25519 GCA_045536155.1 Eubacteriales bacterium | reverse complement strand
TGATATGAGACACATAGATGTTCTGCAAGGTTCTCCTGCGTCATATTATTTTGCTTTCGCAACATTTTTATTCTTTCACCTATCGTCATAGTAATTACCTCTCCCACAGATTCTTTAACTTTATCCTAATTATACCATACTTTGCATAACAACTCAATAACTTGTTTTTAGAAAACAACGCAACCGATGGTTGAAGTGTAGGTTTCCACTTTCCCGACGCCCGGCGTCTGAGGCAAGCATAGCGCGTGGCAGTCCACGCACCATCGGGCAGAAGCCCGAACCCACTATCCGCAGAGATAATGATGTACAAAGGCTCCCTCCGGGAGGGAGCTGGCGCCGAAGGCGACTGAGGGAGAGCGCGTTACAATAAAGCTTATCAAAACCCAAAAGTCACGCAGGCTCCTTCCACCGCTATCGCGGTCCCCCTCCCTCTCGGAGGGAGGCTTTGGAAAACTACCGCCAATATAAAAACACCACCAAAGAAAATCCTTGGTGGTGTTTGTGTTTTCTCCGCTAAGAATGCAGAGAGGAAGATGGGTTTTTGTTTTTGCAAAAATGTTTCATATGCTCTGTTTTGCTTCCCAAAATAAGCTTATCACGATAGGAGTGACAAGTGCACCGACAATACCGAAAAAGTGAGTGCAAAAACACAGAGCAGCAAGTGCAAAAAGCGGATGCACGCTCGTTTTTTTCACAAGCATCTTAGGCTCACTTATCCTACGAAACAAAAATACAGAAACGTAGACTATCACAAGCCCCACGCCCTTGTATTTCGCGCCGCCGAGGATCAGGAAAACGCCCCACGGTATTAGCAAAAGTCCGCATCCGACAACGGGGAGCGCATCGATCAGGGCGGCGATGGCCGAAATGATGAGCGGACAGTCAAATTTCAGTATGCTTGTTCCCAAAAGGGTAAGCAAAAAGCTTATCGCCGCCCCGAAAAGCGACGTTTTGATCCAACTTTTGAAAGCATCGGCGAGTATAACTCTCGTTTTCTTCCCCCAATGGCGCAGATTTTGCGGCATCATTTTTGCCGCCGACGACATGATGATATCCCAATCACGCGAAAGATAGAACACAGCAAAAATGCCACTGAATACCGCCATGACCGAATCGGGAAGGGAGAGTCCCACCCCTATCGCCGCCGACGGAATCGTCTTTGCGGCATCGGCGGCAAAGGATGCAACCAGCTCGAAAACGGCCGCGTATATGTCAAAAGAATCGAAAAGATCGATGCCGAGCCGTTCAAACAGAGCAAAAACGCTTCCGCTCACCCAGTCTGCAAGATCGCTGACCGCCATCGCAATGCTGTCGGCGTTGTCGGCAATATACTCGCATATCCGCCTGCACTCGATGATGATTCTGCGAACCGCATACGTAAGAAAAACCGCCGATGCCGTTCCGAGCGAAAGCATCAGAATTATACATCCAATGCTTTTGGGAATGCTTAGCATGTCTTTTAAATAATCCACCGCACGGTGGAAAATATATGACAGCACGATTATAAAAATCGCCGCCAGGACAGCCGATCTGAAATACCGAAGGAGAACAAACGCCGCCGCAAGAATGCCGACGGCGGGTATGTACTTTTTTGTTGATTCGATCATCTTTTTCTCCGTGGTGCCTTTTATTTAATTTTACTGAAAGATGAGCCAAAATATGATTTGCACCGACCGATTCCATATCGTAGGGGAGGGGTCTCCCCTCCCTTTTTTTGTGCGAAAACACCTGCGGGACAAATCTTGTGCAAATCTACCCTCTCAGTCGCTTCGCGACAGCTCTCCCGAAGGGAGAGCCTTTATTTGCCTCTCCCTCGGGGAGAGGTGGCACGCGAATGCTCCCCTGCGGGGAGCAAAGAACAGCCGGAGGAGATAAAGGAACACAATATCGCGGGAGGGGTGGCACGCATTCGCGTGACGGAGAGGGTTATTGCCCCCTGCAAGGGGAAATATTTTTATTTTTTTAATGCATCGCTATTGTATTTTTTTGCTATTCGTGTTATTATGTATATATCTATCATTAAATTACAATAAGCTCATAAAAACGGCTTTTTACCAAAGGGGTCGCCCTTTATATATACCCTATCCGAAAGGCTTCCAGATGAAGAAAATCACCCTTTTAATACTGCTGCTCACCGTGGCGATCGTGACAAGCTCCTGCTTTCCGCGATCGTTCGGCATGATGGCCCCGACCGAGGTCCCCGAGACCTTTTCGGCGGCCGCCGAAGACGCCGAAACGATATCGAGCGACATTTTTCTGCCCGAAGCGCCCGAGGAGTACGTTCTCCCCGACGTCATTCGTGACTATCACGCCGACGACCGCTTCGTTACCGACAAGATCACATCAAACCACACCGAATATTTCGTTACCGAGGCCTCGCAAAACCGCTATTTCAACGGTGTTCTCGGACGGGACAACAACGACTTTAACCTCGGCTTTTACGTGCTCGATCTAGAGACGGGCGCATCGTTCGGCTACAACGCCCGCGGACGCTTTGCCCCTGCCTGCACCATAAAGGCGGGATACGCCCTCTTCGTCTGCCGTCAGATCGCCAAGGGCGAGGGCAGCTTTGAGGAAACGATGGTTTACGAGGGCAAGCACTACGTCAAGGGCACGAGCACCATCCGCAAGCTCGGGCTCGGTGCCGAGCTGACGGTATATCAGCTGATCGAGCATATGCTCTATGAAAGCGACAACATCGCGTACTATATGCTCATCGACCGCTTCGGATACGACGGATACAACGAGCTTATGGAACAGCTCGGAGTTATCAACCGCATCGGTGTGGGCAACCGCTGGTCGCCTCTCTCCCCTCTCGATCTCGGCCTTATCTGGAAAGAGATATACAACTTCCGCGATGAATGTCCCGAGGGACGCTTCCTCTGGGAACAGCTTACCACCAACCGACTCAACGATATCGCCGCAGCCCTCAAAAATCAAGGCGGCATCGAATACGACGTCATCGCCCACAAATCGGGCTGGAGCGAGGATGCTTACGGCGATGCAGGCATCGTTATGTCCGATCATCCTTACATCATCGTCGTAATGACCGATGCAAAGGCGCTGACAAAGCCCTATCCCTTCTTCACCACCGTCGTATGGCTGGACAAGCTTATGAAAAACTACCACACCTGGTACGACGAACAGACGGCCGAAGAAACAACTGCCGAGGAAACGACCGAGGCAATTACCGACAGCGTAAATTAACAGCAGATCCGAAAGCAAAACACGTCAAAGACCCTTTGGCGTGTTTTATTAAACAATATTTTTTAAAGACGGTAGATTAAAATGTCAAAAACTCTTCTCGAAGTTTTCAAAAAATACAATCCCAACGGCGCGTTTCGCGATATCATGAAAAACGCCGTTGCAACAGGTGTGCGCGTTGAAAAGGAAAAGAAGATCATCGAATGCCACGCCGATTTTGAACAGACGGTTGAAAAGGCAACTCTTTACAAGCTTGAAGAGTCGATAAGGGCAGAATATGAGCTCAACTGCGTCAGAATCCTTCCCCACTACGACCCCTCGCTGTTCACTGTCGATTATATGAGCCAGATCATTGCCGAAAGCGAAAGAGTGGGCGCAGTTTCGCGCGGTTTTTTTGAAAAATACTCCTGCCATATCGAAGGCGACAACATCACGATCCAAACCGTCTCCTGCGACGGAGGCATCGAACTGCTCGCCGACGCAAAAACACCCGAGATAATCGCCAACATCATCGAAAGCGAGTTTGGTCTCCGCTTTGACGTCGAGATCGTCCGTTCAAGCGAAATGCCCGAAATAGATTACGAAGAAAAACAACGCCAGCGTCTGATGGATCTTTCGCGTGAAATGGCACTTTCCTCTCCCGTTCCCGAAGCGGCTACACAAAACAAGGTTAATTCCATTTTCGAGGGCGCCGAAAACATCGACAACATCACCGATGACATTTTCAAGATCGGCAACATCACCTTTGACATCTCCGAAAAGGAATTTGTCTGGGGCAAGGAATTTATCGTGCGCCCCACCCCGATAGCAAAGGTGACGAGTCCCGAAAAGCGCATCGTGGTCGTTGGCGAGATATTCGGCATGGAGCGCAAGGACACCCGACGCGGCGACAAGGCCACGGTGAATTTCGGGCTTACCGACCGTATGTCATCCCTTTGGTGCAAGCGCCTTTTCAAGCTTGAAGAGGCCGACACCTTCACATCATCTCTCCGCAACGGCGATATCGTTGCAATGATGGGGCATGCCGAGATCGACCGCTTTGACGGCGAGCTCGTATTCGCTCCGATGGCTGCATATAAAATAAAGGAAAAGAAGAGAAAGGACAACGCCGAAAAGAAGCGCGTTGAGCTTCATCTTCACACTCAGCTTTCGGCAATGGATGCAATAAACGTACCTGCCGACGTAGTAAAGCTCGCCCAGAGATGGGGACACAAGGCCATCGCCATCACCGACCACGGCAACGTGCAGGCATTCCCCCTTGCCATGGCGGCATCCGAAAAGCTGGGACAAAAAGTCATCTACGGCATGGAGGGCTATTTTGCCGACGACACCGCAAAGGCTGTGTTTTATCAGACCGACAGCGCAAAGGACGAATATATTCCCTTCAACGGTCGGTTTGTAATTTTTGATATTGAAACCACCGGCCTTTCAAATGCAAATCACAAGATCACCGAGATCGGCGCCGTCATCATCGAAAACGGCGAAGTCAAGGACGTTTTCAACACCTACGCCAATCCCGAAATGCCCATTCCGGACGATATCGTCCGTCTGACGGGCATCACCGACGAGATGGTAGCCGATGCGCCGAGTCAAAAAGAGGCAGTTGACGCTTTTCTGCGCTTTGCCGACGGCGGCGTGCTCGTTGCGCACAATGCATCCTTCGATACCGGATTTATCCGCCGTGCGGCAGAAAATTTCGGTCTTGAATTCAACAACACCTACATCGACACCGTTTCGATGTCCCGATATCTCAATCCCGAGCTCAAATCGCACAAGCTCGACGTTATCGCCGAGCATTATAAGCTCGGGCAGTTCAACCATCACCGCGCATCCGACGATGCCGAAATGCTCGCGCACATCTTCTTTAAAATGATCGAACAGCTTAAAGAAGAGGGAGTAAACGATGTAAAAGCCATGGTAAATGCCATGAGTGACAAGGTTGACCCCACAAAGCTGCGCACAAACCATATCATACTGCTTGTCAAAAACAAAATCGGACTTAAAAATCTCTACAAGCTCGTTTCCTTCGGCTATCTCAAGTATTTCAAGCGCCATCCGCGAATCCCCAAAACGGTGCTCAGCCAGCACCGCGAGGGTCTTATCATCGGCTCGGCCTGCTCGGAGGGCGAGCTGTTCGGCGCAATACTCGACGGAAAAAGTCATCAGCAGCTGCTTGATATAGCATCCTTCTACGACTATCTCGAGATCCAGCCGATATGCAACAATCGCTATCTCATAGCCGGTGGCAAGGCGGCCGACGACGAAGCCTTGCGCGAACTCAACCGCAAGATAGTTGCGCTCGGCGAGGAGCTGGGTAAGCCTGTAGTTGCCACCTGCGATGCTCATTTTACCGAGCCATATGAGGAGATCACCCGAAAGATCCTCCTTTCCGGCCTCAAATTCAGCGACGCCGACCGCGATACCGGCATCTATATCCGAACAACCGAAGAAATGCTTGCCGAATTTGACTATCTCGGCAAGGAAAAGGCCGAAGAGGTGGTTATCACCAACACCAACCTCATCGCCGACATGATAGATTACGACGACGTCCGCCCCATACCCAAGGGAACTTACACCCCTCACATGGAGGGCGCGGAGGAGGATCTTCACCGTATGTGCCACGAGCGCGCCGAATCGCTCTACGGTTCGCCCCTGCCCGAGATCGTTTCGTCCCGACTTGACAAAGAGCTCGACTCGATCATCAAAAACGGCTTTGCGGTGCTATATATGATCGCGCAAAAGCTGGTTGCCTTCTCCGAAAGCTGCGGATACCTCGTCGGCTCGCGCGGATCGGTAGGCTCGTCATTCGTCGCATCGATGTCGGGTATATCCGAGGTTAACCCTCTGCCCCCTCACTACCGATGCCCCGAATGCCGCTACAATGAATTCATCACCGATGGCTCGTACGGCTCGGGCTTTGACCTGCCCGATAAAAGCTGTCCGAATTGCGGCACAAAAATGGTGGGCGACGGACATGATATCCCCTTTGAGACCTTCCTCGGATTTTACGGCGACAAATCGCCCGATATCGACCTGAATTTCTCAGGCGAGGTTCAGGGACGAGTGCATAAATACACCGAAGAGCTCTTCGGCGCCGAAAACGTGTTCCGCGCAGGAACGCTCGGCTCTCTTGCCGACAAGACCGCCTACGGATTTGTTATGAAATATCTCGAATCGCACGGCAAGGTCGTCAATAAGGCGGAAGTAAACCGTCTGACCCAGAGCTGTGTCGGCGTAAAGCGCACCACCGGTCAGCATCCGGGCGGCATCGTCGTTGTTCCGCGTGAATACGAGGTCTACGATTTCACCCCCGTACAGCATCCTGCCGACAAGGAAAACAGCGACATCATCACTACCCACTTCGACTTTACCCACTCGCTTCACGATACGATATTGAAGCTCGACGAGCTCGGTCACGATGTGCCGACAAAATACAAGGCGATCGAACGCTTCACAAACACGTCGGTCATGGACGTTCCGATGAACGACCCCGACGTTTACGCCCTTTTCGAGTCGCCCGCGCCTTTGGGAGTTACCGCCGAGGATATCGGCGCGCCGCTCGGCACCTTCGGTCTGCCCGAATTCGGCACAAACTTCGTAATGCCCGTTTTGGTTGAATCCAAGCCGAAAAACTTTGCCGACCTTCTGCAGGTATCGGGACTTACCCACGGCACCGACGTATGGACCGGCAACGCGCAGGAGCTTATCAAAAACGGCACCTGTACCATTTCCGAGGTTATCGGTACACGTGACGGTATCATGCTCGACCTTATCCGATGGGGAGTGGAAAAGGGTCTTTCATTTAAGATAATGGAATCTGTCCGTAAGGGTAAGGGACTCCAGCCCGAATGGGAAGAGGCCATGAGAGCCGCAAACGTGCCCGAATGGTACATCGATTCGTGTAAAAAGATCAAATACATGTTCCCCAAGGCTCACGCCGCCGCCTACGTTATGAGTGCTATCCGACTCGGCTGGTACAAGGTGCATATGCCCCTTGAGTTTTATGCCGCATTCTTCACCGTCGCTCCCAAGGGACTTGACGCATCGCTGATAATGGGCGGAAAGCGCGCCGTTGAGGCAAAGATCGCCGAGATCCAGGACCGCGAGGTCGAATCGTCGCAAAAGGACGAAAACATGCTGGGCGCATTGCAGCTCGTAAACGAGGCTTATGCCCGCGGCATCAAGTTTTTGCCCGTTGATCTCGAAAAATCGGACGCTTTTGCCTTCCTACCCGAAAACGGCCAGATCCGTCTGCCCTTTTCCTCGCTCGACGGTGTCGGCGAAAACGCCGCCCAGCGCATCATGGAGGTCAGAAACGCCGGCACGATACTGTCGGTCGAGGAGCTTCGCATCAATGCGGGACTTACCAAGACCGTCATTGAGGTCCTCGAAAAAGAGGGCGTGCTAAAGCACCTTAGCGAGACCAATCAGATCACCTTCTTTTAACACCTGCGGTGAGCGCCGCTGGCGCGAAGCGACTGAGCAGGAATGCCTGCACAATGTTTGACCTATTCCGTAGGGGAGGGGTCTCCCCTCCCGCGATATTGTGTTCCTTTATCTCCTCCGGCTGTTCTTTGCTCCCCGCAGGGGGCGCGAAGCGACTGAGAGGGAATGCCTGCACCATGAGTTTGACCTATCCCATCACAAAAAAGGACGTGCAATGCACGTCCTTTAATTTTAAATCAAATATCAGCCTACCGATTCGTCCATATATTTGCCGACGATGCGGTAAACGTCCTCGTCGGCTTCGCACCATACCTCATCCCATTCCATGGAATATACGGCACCCAGCATCGACTTTGCAGATACGATAAAATTGCGCTTCGCATCGGTGAGGAAAATATTTCCGTTATATTTGGTTGCATCGGCAACAAACTGGTTGATCTTTGTCATTGTGTCGAGATTGATTCTGACTCTCATGATACTCTCCTTTAAACTGTTAAATGTGTTTATCTCTACGAATATATATTATCATATTTTTCGAAAAATTCAAGAGATGAAAAGAAGATTTTTTAAAAAATTGCTTGCCGCTTTTCAATTCGAAAAAAAACCGCACTTTTGTTTGTTAAAATTCGAAGAACATCCTTGACAGAAGTACCTGTTTTAATGTAAAATATCTATTTAATAAGACAAATATTTTTTAAAATCAAAAGTAAAGGAGAAGGATTGCTGTATGACCGAAATCAACGCCAACTACAGTCAGAAATTCGTCAAGGAGGGACTTACCTTTGACGATGTTCTTCTGATCCCCCGCAAAAGTGACGTCCTGCCCAACAGCGTATCTCTTGAAACACGACTGACAAACAAAATCAAACTCAATATCCCGCTGTTGAGTGCTGCTATGGATACCGTAACCGAATCCCGCCTTGCCATTGCCATGGCTCGTGAAGGCGGCGCCGGAGTTATCCACAAGAATATGAGCGTAGAAAAGCAGATGGACGAAGTTGAGCGCGTAAAACGCTCGGAAAACGGCGTCATCGTCAATCCCTTCTATTTAAAGGCCGACAACTACGTCTACGAAGCAGACGAGCTGATGGGCAAATACAAGATTTCGGGTGTGCCGATAGTTGATGACAACGGCCGCCTCATCGGCATCATCACCAACCGCGATATGCGCTTTTTGACTTCTCACGATATGCGTATCGACGAGGTTATGACCAAGGAAAACCTCATTACCGCTCCCGAGGGAACCACTCTCGAGCAGGCGCAGGAGATCCTCCGCAAGTGCAAGGTTGAAAAGCTCCCCATCGTTGATAAGGATTTCCGTCTCCGCGGTCTTATCACAATAAAGGACATCGAAAAGGCTACAAAGTACCCCAACGCCGCCAAGGACGAGGCAGGCAGACTTCTCTGCGGTGCCGCCATCGGCGTTACAGCCGACGTTGTTGAAAGAGCGGGCGCGCTCCTTTCTGTAGGCGCCGACTTCCTCGTACTCGACTCGGCTCACGGCCATTCGCAGAACATTATCAACTGCGTAAAGAAGGTAAAATCCGCATTCCCCAACGCTCAGCTCGTTGCCGGCAACATCGCAACCGCTGCAGCAGCAATCGACCTTATCGAAGCAGGCGCCGATTGCGTCAAGGTCGGTATCGGCCCCGGTTCTATCTGCACCACTCGTGTCGTTTCGGGTATCGGCGTTCCTCAGATCACCGCTATCTACGACGTTTTCGAGGCTGCAAGCAAATACAACATCCCCGTTATCGCTGACGGCGGCATCAAATACAGCGGCGACCTTCCCAAGGCTATTGCCGCAGGCGCTGACGTTATCATGGTCGGCTCCCTCCTCGCCGGATGCGAGGAAAGCCCCGGAGAAACCGAAATTTATCAGGGCCGTTCCTTCAAGGTATACCGCGGCATGGGTTCTCTTGCCGCTATGGAAAAGGGATCCAAGGACAGATACTTCCAGGAAGGCTCGAAAAAGCTCGTTCCCGAAGGAGTTGAGGGCCGCGTTCCCTACAAGGGAGCTCTCTCCGATACAGTATTCCAGCTCATGGGCGGTCTCCGTTCAGGTATGGGCTACTGCGGATGCCACAACATCACCGAGCTTCAGAAGGATACCCAGTTCGTCCGCATCACCGGCGCAGGTCTCCGCGAATCTCACCCCCACGATATCAACATCACAAAGGAAGCACCCAACTACAGCACTCAGAGCTGATTTGGTTTACAAAATTAAAAGGACACCGTACGGTGTCCTTTTTTGTCTTTATTTCAGTCAAAATCACTTGTCTTTCAAAAAGGTTATCGATTTTATAACCTGATCATTGACAGGCTTGTCGTTTGCATCGGTTCTGCACGATGCGATACGGTCGACAACGTCCATGCCCTCGTAAACTCGTCCGAAGGCGGCGTACTGACCGTCAAGGCTGCTGACTCTTCTGTTCGTTTCATGACAAATGAAGAAATGCGAGGAGGCGGTATCGTATCCTGTCGATTTGCGGCCCATCGAGATTACTCCGCGCTCGTGCTTGAGATCGTTTTTAAATCCGTTTGCCGCAAATTCGCCGCGGATAGTCTCACCCGATCCGCCAAGGCCGGTGCCTGTCGGGTCGCCGCACTGGATCATGAATCCGTTGATGACACGATGGAAGGTCAGTCCGTCGTAAAAGCCCTCTTTAACAAGCTTTTTAAAATTTCCTACGGTGATGGGAGCGACATCGGGATAGAGCTCGATTTTGATAATTCCGCCGTCGGCCATCTCGATCTGAACATAGTTTGTGGCGCCCTCAACCTTTTCGGGCTTTATCTGATAGTAGCCCTGATAGCAGGACACCAGCGATAAAGCGCAGAGGGCGGCGAGTATTAATGCGATAATTTTTTTCATGGTTATCTCCTTGCCGCAATGCGGCATAATCGACTGATTTTTACGAAAGCTTCAGATAAATTATAAGCACCGAGATGTCGGCAGGGGATACGCCGCTGATGCGCGACGCCTGCCCGAGCGAGCGCGGGCGGAGCTTTGACAGCTTTTGGCGCGCTTCAAGTCTGAGACCTTCGATTTTTTCATAATCGATATCATCGGGGAGCAGTTTGCTTTCCATTTTCGCAAATCTCTCGGCTTCACAAAGCTGGCGACGGATGTATCCGTCATATTTTACCTTGATCTGTACTTCGATCCTAACAAGCTCGTCGAGCTCGGGGCGGTTTTCGTCGAGGGCGGCGAGCGATTCATAGTCCATTTCGGGACGGCGCAGAAGATCGGCAAGCGTTACTCCGCTCGCTATCGGCGTTCCGCCGTGCGCGGTAAGGATGGGATTTGCATATATCGGGGAGACGTTGACGTGCGAAATGCGCTCGATCTCCCGCTCGATCTGCTCGAATTTTGCTTTTCTTGCCTCGGCGCGCTCGGGTGTGATAAGTCCCGCGTAAACGCCGTAATCGCCAAGACGTTCGTCGGCATTGTCCTGCCTCAAAAGCAGTCGGTATTCGCTTCGCGAGGTCATAACGCGGTAGGGCTCGTTTGTCCCCTTGGTTACCAGATCGTCGATGAGCATTCCGATGTACGAGCTGTCGCGAGTTAGGATGATCGGATCGCGCCCTTGCAGCTTTAACGAGGCATTGATTCCGGCAACAAGTCCCTGCGCGGCAGCCTCTTCGTATCCCGAGGTGCCGTTGAACTGACCTGCACCGTAAAGTCCGCCTATCGATTTGAATTCGAGAGTGGCATAGAGCTGGGTGGGATCGATGCAGTCGTATTCGATGGCGTAGGCAGGGCGCATCATCTGCGCGTTTTCGAATCCGACAAGCGAATGAAGCATCTTTTGCTGAACTTCCTCGGGAAGGGACGAGGAAAAGCCCTGGATGTACATCTCTTTTGTGTCAAGACCCATCGGCTCGACAAAAAGCTGATGGCGCTCCTTGTCGGCAAAGCGGACGACCTTGTCCTCGATGGACGGGCAGTATCGCGGTCCCGTGCCCTTGATCTTGCCGCCGTAAAGGGGCGATCGGTCGAGGTTGTCGCGGATTATCTGATGAGTTTCAGCATTTGTATATACAATGTGGCAGGGGATCTGCTCGATCTTGCGGAATTCGTCGCGATCGGTCTCGTCCGAGTAGGGGTAGATCGGATCGTCGCCGTTCTGTATCTCAAGTTTTGAGTAGTCGATGCTGTCGGCGTGAACGCGAGGCGGAGTGCCCGTTTTGAATCGCATGAGGGTGATTCCTTCACGAGCGAGCGCCTTTTCGAGACCGTTTGCAGGGAGCATTCCGTCGGGGCCAGATTCAAACTCGGCCTCGCCGATGACGACCTTGCCTCGAAGATAAGTGCCCGTGCAGATTATGACCGCTTTTACCTTCCATTCGGCGCCCATTTGGGTGATAACCGAGGCTATATGGCCGTTTTCGGTGGTGAAATCGACTATCTCTGCCTGTATCAGCGAGAGATTTTCGGTGTTTTCAAGCACCTTTTTCATTATAGTTTTGTATTTTTGGCGATCGGCCTGGATGCGGCGCGAATGAACGGCAGGACCCTTGCCCAAATTGAGGGTGCGGCTCTGCAGGGTGACAGCGTCTGCCGCTCTGCCCATCTCGCCGCCGAGCGCGTCGATTTCGTATACGAGATGTCCCTTGCCGGTGCCTCCGATCGACGGATTACAGGGCAGGTTTGCAACGGCATCGAGATTAATTGTGAAAAGCAGGGTGCGCATTCCCATTCTCGCCGAGGCGAGTGCGGCTTCTATTCCCGCGTGACCTGCGCCGATAACGGCGACGTCAGCGCATCCTGCATGGTATGTTGTCATTTTCTGACCCTTTCCAAAGAATTTCGCTGAGCTAAATTCTTGGGGAATTTGTTTTTCATTCTGAACGAATGAATTTTTCTTGCAAGCAAGAAAAACCAACAAATATCCCGCTGCCTGGGCGAATCTTTGTGTTAAACGGGCTTGCGCCCTTAATTTATTTTTCTTTTTCTCTTTTGATATGAACCGAGCTTACGAGGTTCAATAGAAAAAGAGAGCCATGCGCGGCGCATGAAGATTGGCTAATATATGGCGGATGCGGCTACAGCTGTCGAAAAAACACTCGATTACCGCAGGATTTGCGCGACGTATGAAGATTGACTAATATATAGCGGCCGCGGCTACGGCTGTTGAAAAAGCGATCTGCAGGTTAAATCCGCCCGTGTAGGCATCGACGTCGATGACCTCGCCCGCAAAATAGAGATTTGAAACGAGCTTTGACTCCATCGTTTTGGGGTTTATCTCCTTGACGTTGACTCCGCCAGAGGTGATTATCGCCTCTTCGATGGGGCGGAAGCGCTTGAAGGTCAGATCAAGCGCGCGAAGCAGCTCGAAAAGCTTTCGGCGCTGTGCCTGGGTAATCGAATTGACCTTGGTGTGTCCGTCGATACCGCTGAGCTTGACGATGACGGGTATCAGCTTTTGCGGAAGCAGGTCGGACAGCGAATTCGCAAAATCTCGATTCTGATACTTCGCAAAATCGGAAAGAATGCGCGCATCGAGCGTTTTGTCGTCGAGTGCGGGCTTGAGTCCTATGCGGATGGTGTAATCCTGCCCCTCTGCCATGTGCGAGGACATCGACAGTATCGTCGGTCCCGACAGTCCGAAATGGGTGAAAAGGAGCTCGCCGAAGTCGTCGCATATCACCTTTGATCCCGAGATGAGCTGAACCGACACGTTGCGAAGGGACAGCCCCATAAGAGAGGTGCACCATTTTTCCTTGACCTCGATGGGTACGAGCGAAGGGGTGGGAGGGACGATGGTATGCCCCGCTTCTTCGGCCATTTTATATCCGTCGCCCGTCGATCCCGTCTGCGGATAGGATTTTCCGCCCGTGGCGATTATCACGCGGTCGGCGAAAAAATCGCCCTTGTCAGTGGATACTCCGACACAGACTCCGCCTTCGATTATAAGGTGCTCGGCGCGCGCTCGGATGTGTTTTGCTTTGTCCGAATATCGGCGCAGGGCGTGCACGATGTCAAGCGATCTGTCCGATTGGGGGAAAACGCGGTTTCCGCGCTCGGTTTTTAGCGGGATCCCGAGGCTTTCGAAAAAGGCCATGGTGTCGCTCGGGGTAAAATTGTTGACGGCACTCATCAAAAAACGTCCGTTTCGGGGGACGTTTGTGAAAAAATCGGAGACGGCGCAGTTGTTGGTGACGTTGCATCTGCCCTTGCCGGTGATGCCCAATTTCAGTCCGCTTCGGTCCATCTTCTCGATGAGTGTGACCTCTGCGCCCTGCTCGAGCAGCTGTCCTGCCGCCATCATACCTGCGGCGCCCGCACCTATGACTATAGCTGTTGGTTTGTAGTTGTAGTCGTTCATGTTTTGTGTGGTTTAGTTTTGTGAATTATAAATACTTAGTAGGGGGGTCTCCCCTCCCGATATTGGTGCAAATTCTCCCTCTCAGTCGCTTCGCGACAGCTCCCCCAGAGCGGGAGCCTTTATTTGCCTCTCCATCTGGGAGAGTTGTCACGCGACTGCGTGACGGAGAGGGGACTTGCCTAGACTAATCTTCGTGTGTAAAGAATTTCGCTGACGCGAAAATTCTTAGGGAATTTGTTTTTCATTCTTACAGAATGAATTTTTCTTGCAAGCAAGAAAAACCAACAAATATCCCACTGCCTGGATATATCTTCGGGTGTCTGTATGTTGATTACAGATGACAACTATCCGTTTACGCCCCGCGCCAGCGGTGCCCTCCGCAGGAGCGTTTTTGCCCCGCGCTAGCGGTTAGTTTTTGTCGTAAAAGTCGTAATCGCGCCAGATGTCCTCAAGACGGGTGAAGGTCTCGGAAAGCTCGTTTTTCTTTTTCGATGCGATGGCAACGATAAGCGCATTGATGAGCGAGAGGGGTGCAACGAGCGAGTCGACAAAGGATGCCATATCGCTCTGCGCAGTAAGCAGATAGTCGGCGCTCTGCGCCAGGGGCGAAGAATTGCTGTCGGTAAGACCGATTATCTTTGCACCGCAGCTTTTTGAATATTCGAGCGCGTTAACGATTCGCTTCGAATATCGGGGGAAGGAGATGGCGAAAACGACGTCGTCCTCTCCGAGTCGGATAAGCTGCTCAAATATTTCGTTGCCGCCTGTGGTCTGGAGCTGGCGGACGTTGTCGAATATGAGGTTAAGGTTAAAGCCCAGGAAGTTTGCGAGCATTGCAGAGGTGCGCGCGCCCATGATGTAGATATTTCTCGCGCCGATGAGGGCATCGACCGCCGCATCAAAGGCCTCGCGGTCGATATGCTCGAGAGTGGACTTGATCTTGTCAATATCGCTTGAAAGCACGCTGTCAAGTCCGCCGTTTTTGCTGATGCGCTCGTCGGTGATCTCGATGCGCTGAACGGCAGTCAGACGGGTACGGATAAGCTCGCGCAGAGCGCTCTGGAACTCGGGATAACCCTCAAATCCCATGCCAACGGCGAAGCGGACGACCGTCGATTCACTTACGCCAACGCTCTCGCCCAGCTTTGATGCAGTCATGTAGGCCGCCTTGTCGTAATGCTCGCAGATGTATTTGCCGATAACGCGCTGCCCTTTTGATAAATTGGGCATATTGTCGCTGATCTTTTGCAGAAGATTGTCTGTCATCTTTTACCTCTTGTTATCGGTTTTACCGAATTTTCTTATTTTTTTCTACCTATATCGTGACGGTAGAAGGAATCCTTGAAGGAGATCTTTTCAACCGCTTCATAAGCCTTGTCGATTGCATTTTCAAGACTGTCGCCCACTGCGGTGACGCCGAGCACGCGTCCGCCCGCATTGACGAATTCGCCGTTTGCGCCGAAAGCGGTGCCTGCGTGATAAACGAAGGTATTATCAAGCTTGTTTGCCTCGTCGATGCCCGAAATTGCGAATCCCTTTTCGTATTTTACGAGATATCCGCCCGATGCGATAACTACGCAGCAGGAAGCGCCCTCGTGCCACTCGATGTTTATCTCGTCGAGCTTGCCGTCGATAACGGTGTCGATGATGTCGACAAGGTCGGTCTTGAGTCGGGGAAGGACCGCCTGCGTCTCGGGATCGCCGAATCGTGCGTTGTATTCAACCACGCGGGGACCTGTGGGGGTAACCATGAGCTGGAAGTAGATAACGCCCTTGAAGGTGCGGCCTTCGGCGTTCATTGCGTTGACGGTAGGAAGGAAGATCTCGTTCATGCATCTCTCGGCTAGCGCATCGTCGTATATCGGCGAGGGAGAGAATGCGCCCATGCCGCCCGTGTTGGGACCCATATCGTTGTCGTATGCGCGCTTGTGGTCCTGCGAAGATACCATCGGAACGACGGTCTTGCCGTCCACAAAGGAGAGTACGGTGACCTCGGGACCGGTCATGAATTCTTCGATAACAACTCTGCTGCCCGAATCGCCGAATACTCGGTCGTCCATGATGCTGCGGATGGCGTCGGTTGCCTCGGCCTCGTTTTGCGCGATGATCGCGCCCTTGCCGAGGGCAAGTCCGTCGGCCTTGACAACGGTAGGATACTTGTTCTGCGCCTTGACGTAAGCTATCGCCTCGGCGGAGGTGGAGAATATCTCATAATCGGCGGTGGGGATGCCGTATTTTTTCATCATGCTCTTGGCGAACGCCTTCGATCCCTCGAGCTCGGCGGCACATTTGTGAGGTCCGAACGCGCGGATTCCTGCAGCTTCGAGCTTGTCGACGCATCCAAGCATAAGCGGATCGTCGGGGGTTACGAAAACGAGGTCGCATTTCTTTTCGATTGCAGCTGCAACGATTGCATCAATGTCGGTCGCCTTGATGGGCAGACATTCGGCCATTGCCGCGATGCCGGCGTTTCCGGGCGCGGCATAGAGCTTTGTGCAGCGAGGGCTTTCAGATAATTTCTTAACAACGGCGTGTTCGCGTCCGCCGCCTCCGACTACAAGTATTGTCATTTCGATGTACGTCCTTTCGGTGTTGTATATATGTGTTTTATTTTTTTATTTTCTTAATGATAGCAAAAAAGGCAAGCATCGCTGTACACGCGAGAGCAACAACGGCGGCGCAGATAGCAATAAAGACAATGCCAACAAGATCCCACCCATCGAAAAAGGGGGCAAGTGCCAAACAAATTGCTGTAATTGCCGCAAAGGTGATGATGGGGAGAAATTTTATCATTTTTCTTTTGGCTTTAAAGCAGAGAAGAAGCTGTAAAAGCATCATCAAAACGGTTACTATTGCCAAAAAGAGAGGTGTTTCAATTTCAAGTACGCCAAAATGCAGCATGATGCCATTCCTTTCATCTGCTATGTGAGGAAATTGCAGCTCAATTTTGAAAAGTCTCCAAAAACGTTCGGCCTTCAGGTGTGATTTTCGAAAAACTTGCGATGATATGAAGAAGGAAGAAAAATCAAAGATTTTTCAATTTTCATTGTGCTCCCCGGCCGCAAAGAATCTCACAAGCGAGCTTCTTGGAAAATTCGCCGATTTTGCGATGAAATCGCAAAACCTGTTCGTAACGAAACAGGAGGCGAATTTTTGGAAGCAACGCGCAAAGCGTGTTGCTTTAGAGAAGGAAATCAAGGGCTTCGTGCCCTTGATCAACCCTGCCGGGGGTGAGAGCTTGCGCTCTCAATCCCCTGGACCCCCGTTTGGCGCATCGAGGGATTGTGCAGAACTAATCGTTTTATTATTTTCTTCTCATAACTATCGCCGTGACGATAAAGGCAACAGCAGCGATCAGATACATGATGTATTGATTGCCGCCGGCGGCATTGTTTGCGCCCGATGCCGACACAAAGATCGAGAGCGATGAAAAATTCATCAAAATTGCAATTATAAAAGATGCACCTTTCATGCTGTTACCGTCCCACTTAGGTGATTTGTACTCACTTACGCGCGATTTTCCATCATTAATATTATTTAATATAAGCGGAGTTTGCGCCGCGTAGCTATACATTGTACAGTATATCACAAAAATTATAAATTTGCAACATTAAAAATTTAAAAATTCATCATTGACATAAAAAAAGCTCGATGATATAATGCAAATAGCAAATTTTGCATGGCATTTTTTGCATGGCAAATTTTGCATAATTTAAAAATGGCAGGTGCCTACAAATGACCAACAAAAGAATCTTAACGATCCAGGATATTTCCTGCGTGGGACAGTGCTCGATGACCGTTGCCCTCCCCATCGTTTCTGCTTGCGGAGTCGAAGCGGGAATTTTGCCCTCGGCGATCCTCTCCACTCACACGGGCGGTTTTTCCGGCTTTACCGTGCGCGACGTGTCCGATGATTTCCCCGCGATCGCCGCACACTGGCAAAAAGAGGAGATCAAGTTTGACGCCGTCTATACGGGATACCTCGGATCGGTGACAATGATAGATCAAGTTGACTATATTATGAATAACCTTCTTGCCGACGGCGGTCTTCGCATCGTAGATCCCGCAATGGGAGATAACGGCAAGCTCTACTACGGCTTTGACGAAGCTTATGCAAAGAAGATGGCATGGCTCTGCTCGAAGGCAGACATCGTTCTTCCCAACATAACCGAGGCTTGCTACATGACCGACACCGAATACAAAACCGAATACGACGAAAGCTACGTTCTTGACCTTCTCAAAAAGCTTGGCGACATGGGATGCAAGACCGTGGTGCTTACCGGCGTGTACTATTCGGATGATCAGTACGGCGTCGGCGTTTACGACTGCAGATCGGGCAAGATCGAGTACTACTTCCACCGCCGTTCCTCTCGCAGCTATCACGGCACCGGCGACTGCTATGCATCTGCATTTGTTGGCTCGCTCATGCGCGGACACGACCTCGTTAAATCGGCATCGATCGCCGCAGATTTCGTTCTCGCATCCATCGAAAAGACTGTCGGCGACGACGACCATTGGTACGGAGTCAAGTTCGAGCAGGCGCTTCCCCAGCTTATCGAGGCAATCAATAAGTGAAAACAAAAAGGCGGATCTTCCGCCTTTTTTGCTTGGGCGCTTTTGCCTTTCATCCCTTGACAAACAAATCTTTTCTGTGATATACTTATCATAGAAACAGCCCCTCGCTTTTACAAAATTTAACAATTAATGGAGATCTCAAAAGATGAATTCCGTCGCTAAATGCCTTGAACAAAACCGTATTATCGTAATCGTCCGCAGACTTAACAGTGAGCATCTTATCCCATGCGCCGAAGCGATGTATCGCGGCGGAATCCGCATAATGGAGATCCCGTTTGACACCTCGGGACGCTTCGCCGAAAGCGAGGTCCTCGAACAGATAAACACCCTCAGAAATCGCTTTGGCAACAAGATCGAGATCGGTGCGGGCACCGTTCTGACCGAAGATCAGGTGATCAAGGCAAAGGAGGCGGGCGCTTCCTTTATTATATCGCCCAACACCGACGTCAACGTCATAAGCAAGACCAAGGAATTGGGATTAATTTCCATTCCCGGGGCGATGACTCCCACCGAGATCCAGGCCGCGCACCTTGCAGGCGCTGATTTTGTTAAGATCTTCCCCTCAAACGAGCTCGGCCCCGGCTATATGCGTACCGTCCTCTCCCCCCTCGCCCACGTTAAGGCTATTGCCGTAGGCGGCATCGACGAGCGCAACATTATCGCGTTCCGTCAGGCCGGCGCGTACGGATTCGGCGTAGGCTCGGCAATTTTGGCACGCGATGCCATTGCCGATAGAACGTACGAGGATATTACCCTCAATGCAAAGCGCATGATCGCCCTTGCAAAGCACTGATTTTTTACATTATTATATATATCGTGCAGCACTACCCCCCCTCGGACAGTGGATGTTATAGAATTGTATATAATTTCCCTTGGCACGAAGTAAATCAACATTCTGTTTTTGCTCCCCGCAGGGGCCCGCAGGGGTCGCTGGCGCGCGGCCAAATGATATTGTTTGATATATTCCCTTAATACGAAAGTAAGATCAACATTCTTTTTTTGCCCCCCGCAGGGGCGCAGGGGCAGGGGTTTCACGTGAAACGGTGTTATGACCGAACAAGGTACAGTTTATGGAAATTTCACTCATTCGCTCGGTTTTGGGCGAAAACAACATTAATATATCGGACGATGCCAAAGAAAAGCTGTGCAGACTCGCCGAGCTGCTTGTCGAGTTCAATTCGCACACCAATCTGACCGCGATAAAGACCGACGAGGGCATCGCGCTCGACCATTTTGCCGACTCGCTGCTCGGACTCGATATGATCCCCGAGGGCGCACGTCTGATCGACGTCGGCGCGGGCGGAGGCTTTCCATCGCTTCCACTTGCCATCGTCAGACCTGATATATCGGTCGTGTCGCTCGACAGCACGGCAAAAAAGCTGAAATTTATCGACCTTGCCGCATCAGAGCTTGCCCTTGCCAATATCACCACCGTCGCCGCTCGCGCAGAGGACGTTGCCAAAGATAAAAGCATGCGCGAGAAATTCGACGTCGCGACCGCGCGCGCCGTATCGCGGCTCAACATACTTTCAGAGCTCTGCCTGCCCTTTATTTCCCTCGGCGGGAAATTTCTCTCTTACAAGGGGCGCGAAGGTGCGACCGAATACGACGAGGCCGCAAAAGGGATTGCCGTTCTTGGCGGTAAATTGACCGAAATGCGCGAATTTGACCTCAGCTACGGTGAGCTTTCTCGTCAAAGATTTATCATTTCAATAGAAAAATCGCGCAAAACTCCCGACGCATATCCCCGCGCATACAACAAAATCCTCAAAAAGCCTCTCTGATAGCCCAAAGCCATGCTTTTAAGCATGGCTTTTTTGATTATTCCTTTTGAAGATGTTTTTTTCGGCACCCACGCTTTGCTATGTGGAAAATGGTTTTTGTGATACAATATTTTAAAAGGAAATTTATGTGAGAGGTCTTTAAAATGGAAAGTTGTGTGAGAAAAATACCGATAAGATCGATCGTTCCCAACCGATCACAGCCGCGTCGTGATTTTAACGAAAACGCCCTTGCCCTTCTGGCCGACAGCATCAAAAAGAACGGGATTTTGCAGCCGCTGACCGTCAGACGCACCGACTCGGCCGGTACATACGAGCTGATCGCAGGTGAGCGGCGGCTCCGCGCCGCGGCGAGGGCCGATTTTTGCGAGGTTCCCTGCATAATAGTGCAGGCCGATGACAAAAAATCGGCCGAATTGGCGCTTATCGAGAACCTCCACCGCGAAAACCTCAATATATTCGAGCAGGCAGGTGCGATGGCGGCGCTTATCGATATCTATTCGCTAACGCAGGAGCAGGCGGCGCATCAGCTGTCGATGTCCCAATCGGCGGTGGCAAATAAGCTGAGATTGCTGAAGCTGAGCGAGAGCGAGAGGCAGATCATTCTGTCCTCCTCGCTGTCCGAGCGGCATGCGCGTGCGCTTTTGCGGATAACCGACGATGAGCTGAGATTGACTGTGCTGCGTCACATCGCATCGCACGCGCTCAATGTGGCAGAAACAGAAAACTACATTGAGACCGTTCTTTACAAAAAGGAAGAAGAAAAACGTCGGCGGAACATGAAAATAGTCATCAAAGACGTGCGGATTTTCTATAACACCATTGACCACGCCATCGACACTATGCGCCGAGCCGGAATCGATGTTTCAACATCGCGCCACGAAAATGAGGGTAATGTGGAATTGGTTATCAGAATCAAAAATGCGGTAAAGGATGAAAAACACGCAATATAAATAACAAAATCATCAAAAAAAGTCAAGAGAAGAAGCAAAATCATCTCTTGACTTATAATAATATTGGCAAAATCAGAGGTTTTCCCAGTCGATTTTTTCATTTTTGTAGAAAAACTCGCGATCCCTTACGCCAACCTCACGAAGCACCCTGCACGGGTTGCCTACCGCCACAACGTTATCGGGTATGTCCCTTGTAACAACGCTTCCGGCACCAATAACACAATTTTTTCCGATGCGCACGCCCGGAACGATGACAACTCCGCCGCCTATCCAGCTGTTGTCCCCAATGTGGACTTCTTTATTATACTGCAGTCCGCGTGCACGAAGATCCGGATCAATTGGATGATTTGCCGTTGCGATGATAATATTCGGACCAAACATAACATAATTGCCGACGTACACATGGGCATCGTCGACGACTGTCAGATTGAAATTTGCATAAACTCCGTCGCCGAAATGCAGATGATGACCGCCCCAATTTGCGTGAAAGGGCAGTTCAATATAGCAATTCTCGCCGCAGCTTGCAAATACCTCTTTCATATATTCCCTTTTTTTATCAATATCCGAGGGTTTTAACATATTGAACTCCCACAGCTTATCTTGATATCTCTGCTGCAGTTTTACAATCTCGCTGTCGGCCGGATCGTAAATCAATCCGTTTATCATGCGTTCGTACTGTGTCATTTTTGATTCCTGCTTTCTATGTCTGCCAATAATTTTTATAAGATACATTATATAATAACCCCAAACATCAAAAAAGTCAACTCCTGCGGAGGGCCGCTGGCGCGGGGCACCCCTGCGGGGGCATGAACGGATAGTTATCATCTGTGATCGGCATACAGACACTCGAAGATACTTGTATGATAGAGGGATATTCGCTGTTTTTGCAAGCAAAACCTGTTTTGTTAAAAAACAGGAAGCGAATTTCCTAAGTCAACGAGTCCTTGCGAGTTGACTTTAGAATGAGCGTCAGAAAAATTCTTTTCACGCAAACATCGGGAGGGGAACCCCTCCCCTACAATGTGCAATCCGGTAGATATGAAATATCCATGCGAAGAACAAAAAGATTTATCCGGGCAAAAACCACTCCGTCACGCATTCGCGCGACACCTCTCCCGAAGAGAGGCAAATTAATGCTCTCCCTTTGGGAGAGCTCCTCCGGGGAGGATATGCATCATATTTGCCCCGTCCCGTAGAATCTGCACCGTGTTTGCCCCGAGCCAAATGTTTCACGTGAAACTCTTGAGGGAAATCAAAGTTACTTATTTTAGGTACATCGCTCAAAACCTCCAACAAAAATCTTCCATATAATAAAATTATCTGTTTCCGTCTTGACATATTGAGCAAAACGCGGTACAATATATTATGTATCACTATCTAAATTTATTTTATTGGAGAGCGTAATTTTATGGCTGCGGTGATAACCCTCGCAAACCAAAAAGGCGGTGTCGGAAAAACAACTTCCGCCGTTAATATAGCTGCCGCTGTCGGTGCGTTGGGCAAGCGTGTTTTGCTTATCGATGCCGATCCTCAGGGCAATGCTTCCAGCGGTGTCGGAATCAACAAAAAGAGCATGCGCCTTTCCACATACGACGTCCTTATCGGACGTGCGAGCGCGGAAAGTGTCATAATTGATACAACTTTCAAAAATCTTTGGGTAATGCCCTCGAATATCGCGCTTGCCGGCGCCGAATTCGAGCTTGTATCATCGGACAACCGCGAAAGCAGACTTCGCGACGCTCTTTCGAGTGTCCGCGATAATTTCGATTACATATTCATCGACTGTCCTCCCTCGCTCGGCATTCTGACCATCAATGCATTGGTCGCCGCCGACGGAGTTATCATTCCGATGCAGTGCGAATTCTATGCGATGGAGGGACTTTCCCAGCTTCGCGTAACGATCTCGCAGATAAAGAAGCTGTACAATCCCACCATCGAGATCACGGGAATACTCATCACGATGTACAACGGACGACTCAATTTGTCGCTTCAGGTTATGGCAGAGCTGAAAAAGTTCTATCCGGACAAGCTGTTCTCCACTCCCGTTCCCCGTATGGTGCGACTCAGCGAGGCGCCGGGATTTGGTCAGCCGATCATGTATTTTGATAAATTCTCGAAGGGTACCGCCGCGTACGAATCGGTAGCCTCGGAAATAATAGAAAGAATATAGCCCTGCGGGGAGCAAAAACGCCCCTGCGAGCGGCAAAAACGCCCCTGCGGGGAGCGAAAACGGATAATTGTCATCTGTTATCAGCACACAGACACACGAAGATATATCCAGGCAGTGGGATATTCGCTGTTTTTTCGAAGCAAAACCTGTTTTGTTTAAAAACAGGAAGCGAATTCCCTAAGATCGAGCGAAGCGAGTATCTTTACACACTCGCTGTAATCTAAAGTTTCAACAAACATCCCTCAACACAAGGTAAAATATGGCAGATAAAAAGAGACAGAGCGGACTCGGCCGCGGACTTGATTCAATATTTTTGGATAACAATCCTTTACTTGACGGCATTGACACAGGATCGTCAAAGCCGCTGATGCTCCGACTTTCCGAGATGGAGCCCCGACTTGACCAGCCCCGAAAGACCTTCGATGCCTCGGCCCTCAGTGCACTGGCCGATTCAATAGCCGCAAACGGGCTCATTCAGCCCATTGTCGTTCGCTCTGGCGAAAACGGTATTTACCAGATCGTCGCAGGCGAGCGCCGCTGGAGAGCGAGCAAGATGGCAGGCCTTACCGAGGTTCCGGTAATCATCATGCAGCTCGACGACCGCAAAACCGCGGAGCTGGCACTCATCGAAAACCTCCAGCGCGAGGATCTGAACGCCGTTGAAGAAGCGGAAGGATATCGCGCGCTGATAGACGAATACGGACTGACGCAGGAGGAGCTGTCGCGCCGCATCGGCAAGAGCCGTTCGGCCGTGACCAACGCGCTCCGATTGCTCGATCTGCCTGAAAAGGTGCTCAAAATGCTTGTGGAAAAGTCGATTTCCGCAGGTCACGCGCGTGCGCTTTTAGGTCTTGTCCGTCAGGAGGATATGGTATCTCTTGCCGAGCAGATCGTCAGAAAGGGACTCTCCGTCCGCGCCGTCGAAAGTACGGTAAAGCTGCTTAACGCCAAGACAAAGGCAGGCGTAAAGGAAGAAGAAAAGAAGGACGACGAGATCGTCGTCGATTACACCGCCGAGCTTGAGCGATCGCTTACAGAATCGCTCGGACGCCGTGTTAGAATCTTTAATTCCAACCCCAAAAAGCCCAAAACGCTCACCATCGAGTATGCCGATAACGACGACCTCGATGAAATTATCAAATTGCTTACAAATAAGTAAAAAATATACAGTTATAGAAGGTTAAAGATCATGCTTGACATTAAACTTATCAAAGAAAGACCCGATTACGTAAAACAGCGCCTTTTGGACAAGGGTTGCGACTGCACAGAAGCTATCGACCGCATTTTGTCTCTCGATGCCGACCGCCGCACCCTTATTGCCGAAACAGAGAGCGCAAAGGCAGAGCAGAACAAGGTTTCAAAGTCCATTCCCCAGCTCAAAAAGGAGGGCAAGGACACCGCTCCTATTTTTGCTCAGATGAAGGAGCTTTCCGACAAGATAAAGGCCGATGCCGAAAAGCTGAAGGCTGTTGAAGAAGAATACACCACCCTCATGCTCTCGCTTCCTAATATGCCCGATGACGACGTTGTTGCGGGCGGCAAGGAGGCAAACGAGCCCATTCGCTACTTCGGCGAAACCAGAACCTTTGATTTTGAGCCGAAAAACCACGTTGATCTTTGCAACGGACTCGGACTTATCGACTACGAGCGCGGTGCAAAGCTTTCGGGCAGCGGATTCTGGGTTTACCGCGGAATCGGTGCTCGCCTTGAATGGGCGCTTCTCAACTACTTTATCGACACCCACATTGCTGACGGATACGAGCTCTGCCTCGTTCCCCACATGCTCGGATATGAGTGCGGACTTACCGCAGGTCAGTTCCCGAAATTCAAGGACGACGTTTATTGGATGGAAACTGCCGAGGACGAACGCCGCCGTTTCATGCTTCCCACAGCCGAAACAGCTCTCGTATCGCTCCACCGCGACGAGATTTTGACCGAAGCTGACCTTCCCAGAAAATACATCAGCTACACTCCCTGCTTCCGCCGCGAGGCAGGCAGCTATCGCGCAGACGAGCGCGGTATGGTACGCGGTCACCAGTTCAACAAGGTTGTGATGGT
>JAZSMZ010000044.1:0-3266 GCA_045536155.1 Eubacteriales bacterium | reverse complement strand
CGCATAAAGGGGAAAATATCGGCATTATAGGTGGTGGTGGCAAGGACGATTCGCCCGTAGCTGAATGCCTGCGCGACCGCCTGTGACATATCGCATCGAGCGAGGTCGAAGATGGCAACGTCGGGGCATCCGCGGTTTCTCAGCCCCTCGGCAAACTTTTCAACGGCCGCACGGGTGTGACCGTAGACCGAGGTATATGCGATCATGATGCCCTCTTTTTCAACTCCGTAGGACGACCAGGTGTCATAAAGGGAGAGGTAATGACCTAAATTTTCGGTAAGAACGGGGCCATGGAGGGGACAGATGGTCTTAATATCAAGCGTTGCCGCCTTTTTGAGCAGCGACTGCACCTGAGGGCCGTACTTTCCGACGATTCCGATAAAATAGCGGCGGGATTCGTCGTCCCAGCTCTCGTCGGCATCGTATGCACCGAATTTGCCGAATCCGTCGGCCGAAAAGAGCACCTTGTCATAGCTGTCGTACGTTACGATAACCTCAGGCCAATGCACCATGGGCGCACCGACGAAATGGAGGGTGTGACGTCCGAGCGAGAGCTGATTGCCATCGGCAATAACGATCTGATTTTCCTCGTAATCCTTGCCGAAAAACTGCTTCATCATGGCAAATGCCTTTGACGAGGAAACGATATATGTGTTCGGATAAACGTCCATAAATGCGGCGATATTTGCCGAATGGTCGGGCTCCATGTGCTGAATTACAAGATAATTGGGCTTTCTCTTTCCAAGCTCGCGCTCGATATTGTCAAGCCACTCGTGGGTGAATCGTGCATCGACGGTATCGAAAATGGCGATCTCATCGTCCATTATCATGTACGAATTGTAGCACATGCCCTTAGGCACGCGGTACTGTCCCTCAAAAAGATCGATAGTGCGGTCATTGACACCTATATATCGGATATCTGCCGTAATGTTCATATATTTATTCCCTCTCCTTTGGATTTATTTATAAATCAAAAATTTCAAGACTGCGGCTCAGTATGCCGTTGACGTGGGCAATAAAGGTGCCGTAATTGGTAAAGGGCACGCCCTGCTCGTTTGCGCTGTTCATTCGTGCAAGCACCTCTTTTTCGTTGAGCATGCATCCTCCGCAATGGATGACCATTGCATAGCGGGCAAGATCGTCGGGGAATTCATTTCCCGAGCAGGTCTCGATATTGATGTCCGCTCCGACGTGAGAACGAAGCCAGCGCGGGATCTTTACCGTGCCTATATCATTGCATTGGCGGTGGTGGGTGCAGCCCTCGGCGATAAGCACGATATCTCCGTCACGAAGATCGTCAAGCGCACCGATGGCGCGAACGGCGGTGTGCAAAAATCCTTTATACAGCGCCATGATGATCGAAAACGAGGTCAGCGGAATGCTCTCGGGCACGATCTTCGATACCGCGCCGAACACCTGGCTGTCGGTTATCACCATCTTGGGCGGATTTTTCAGATTATTGAGCACAAATGCAAGCTCGTCTACTTGCGTTGTGATCGCAACCGCGTTGCGGTCGAGAATGTCGCGCAGCACCAACTGCTGCGGCAAAATGAGGCGTCCCTTGGGCGCGCTCTCGTCAATAGGGGTGACGAGCACGATAACGTCGCCCTCGTCGCAAAGATCGGCGAGCGGACGCTTTTCGATAGTGCTTTCGCGCGCGATTGCGGCTATTTTTTCTTTAAGCTCGTTAATATTATACCCGCTTTTTGCGCTTACTTCAATTGCATTTTCAATTTCTTCGGCTTTTTTTGCGCCCTCTCCCAGATCCTGCTTTGTCAACGCCACAACGTAGGGTAATTCGCGCTTTTTTAAAAGCTCGAGCATCTCGCGGTCGCTTTCTGTAATGCCGCGAGACGAATCGATGCAAACAACTGCGATGTCGGTCTTGCGTATCACCTTTTTGGTGCGGGCGACGCGCATCTCACCCAGCGCGCCTTCGTCGTCATAGCCGGGAGTGTCAATGATGAGCACCGGACCGAGCGGGAGCAGCTCCATCGACTTTGTAACCGGGTCGGGCGTCGTTCCCGCAACGTCGGAAACGACCGAAAGATCCTGCCCCGTCACGGCATTTACAAGGCTCGACTTGCCCGCATTGCGGTTGCCGAAAAATGCTATATGAACTCGCTCCGAAGCCGGAACGGAGGATAAAACTGACATATTTTTCTCCTGTTTTACAACGGATTAAAATCTAAAATCGCGTCTGTTGGAATTTTTGATGGCCTCGATATTATCGGCGGCAATGCCTCTCGCCTTTTCGTTAGGCACCTTTTTAAGCTGCTCTTCGATCATCTTAAAGCCTACCTCTTTAGTTTCGTCGGAGGCGTAGTCGACAAGATATTCGGTAAGAGTCATCAGCGCATTGGGGTGACAGCAGTTCTGGATCTGTCCCGTCTTGCAAAGGCTCATAAAGCGATCTCCCGTTCTGCCCTCGCGATAGCAGGCGGTGCAGAAGGAGGGAATGTGGTCGCTTTCCATAAGCCAGCGCACGACCTCGTCGAGAGTTCGGGTGTCGGATACGTCAAACTGCTCCGACTCGTGCGGGCGCACCTTTTCGCAGTATCCGCCGACCGACGTGCGCGATGCGCCGCTGATCTGCGAAATGCCGCAGTTGAGCGCCTTGGCGCGCACCTGCTCCGATTCGCGTGTGGAAACGATCATGCCGGTGTAAGGAACAGCGATACGGATGCAGGCGATGATCTTTAAGAAAATATCATCGGAAATGCCGTTGTCAAATACGGTGGGGTCGATATCGTCGGCCTTCTTGATTCGGGGCACGCTGATGGTGTGAGGTCCGACACCGTGGACGGCCTCGAGATGCTCGGCATGCATTAAAAGTCCGGCAAATTCGTATTTGTAAAGCTCAAGTCCGAACAGCACGCCAAGTCCGACATCGTCGATGCCGCCTTCCATGGCTCTGTCCATCGCCTCGGTATGATAATCGTAGTCATGCTTGGGACCGGTGGGATGCAATTCAAGGTAGCTGTCCTTGTGGTAGGTCTCCTGGAAAAGAATATACGTGCCTATTCCCGCATCCTTGAGCTTGCGGTAATTTTCAACGGTGGTAGCCGCGATATTTACGTTTACACGGCGGATAGCGCCGTTTTTGTGATGTACGCTGTAAATTGTATTTATACATTCAAGAATGTACTCTATAGGATTGTTTACCGGATCCTCGCCCGCCTCAATAGCAAGACGCTTGTGTCCCATATCCTGAAGTGCGATAACCTCAGCTCTGACCTCCTCCTGAGTGAGCTTCTTTCTCGGAA